>JACDBQ010000079.1 GCA_013694845.1 Acidobacteriota bacterium | reverse complement strand
GGCATTACACGAACGCGACGACGGCAATCGGGCAGACCAGCAGCAGGGCCACCAGGGCCTCCGCTTTGCTCGACAACCAGTTCCAGGCGGCGCAGCAGCCCTTCGTCGCGAGCATCCGCCCGAACCGCATCGATATCTACACCGTCCGCAACGGCGACACCTGGCAGGCCCTCGCGGCCCGTTCGGGCGATCTGGTGAAGCCGGCCACGCTGGCCATCATCAACAACTACGAACCGAATCAGCCGCCGCGCGCCGGTGACACCATCCGCATCGTCGTGGAAGGCTAGCGAGGCTGCGCCTCAGACCCGCTTCGGCCTTTGTGTTCGCAGATCTTGTAGAGGCCCATTTCTGACCTACTCCGTTTTTGCCGGTACCGGTAGTTCGCCGAGACGGGCAATGGATACGTTGGCTTTCGTACACCACCAAGCGCCCAGCCTTGCGATGCGGGGTCACGCCCCGGGCAACTGTTCGGGCTCACGAGGAGAGATGCCGGCGACGTGGTTCACCACGCCGTTCATCGCGGCGTCGCTGAGATTTGCACGCCGTCCGCCGGTGACCGCCGCAGGCGCCACAGCGCCACCGTGGCCAGCATCAGGAACAATGCGATGCCCCCGAAAACCCCTACGGTCGGCACGGGTGCCACCGCGATCAACACCACGTCGTTGCCGGTACCGCCGACATCACTGATCGAGTAGGACTGGCCGCCGCCTGACACCACCGCGCTCTCGGCGAGGGCCGCAGCCCGGTTGCGGTCCCAGCATCGGCCCATGGTCGTATAATCGCGGCCTCACGCACAGAAGGGCGGCCGTTCGCGGCCAGTTGAACAGGAGTAGCACACATGTGGAGCCGGAGACGTTTCCTCGAGGGTATTTCCACGCTGCCGCTGGTCGGCGGCATTCTCGGCAGTGGCGCGCTTCTGACCGGAGCTGAGCAGGCGCGCAACGTCGCCGCCAACGTCGGCCGGGACTATTTCAAGGAACTGGGGATCCGGCCGTTCATCAACGCCGCCGGAACGTTCACCGACATGACCGCCTCCCTGATGGTGCCGGAGGCCATGGAGGCGATCGACTACGCCGCGGATCACTTTGTGATGCTCAGCGAGCTGCACGATGCGGTGGGCCAGCGGATTGCGTCCCTGGTCCAGGCCGACGCCGCCATGGTCACGACGGGGGCCGCGTCCGCCATGACCCTGGGGACCGCCGGCGTGCTGACGGGCACTGACCGGCAGAAGGTCATGCTGTTGCCCAATCTCGTCGACATGAAGACCGAAGTCATCATCCAGAAGGCGCATCGCTTCGGCTATGACCATGCCGTGCGCAACTGCGGCGTCCGCCTGGTGGAGGTCGAGACGGTCCCGGAGCTCGAACGGGCCGTCACCTGGCACACGGCCATGATGCTTTTCTACAACAACAACAACCTCGTGGGGCAGATTCCGGACGTCGAGTTCGTGAGGCTCGGCAAGAAGCATGGCATCCCGACGTTCAACGACGCGGCTGCCGATGTGCCGCCGGTCGAGAACCTCTGGAAGTACACGAAGATGGGTTTCGATCTCGTGTGCTTTTCCGGCGGCAAAGGACTTCGCGGCCCCCAGAGTGCGGGGCTGCTGCTCGGCCGCAAGGATCTCATCGCGGCCGCCCGCCTGAACGCGCCGCCCAACGGCGATGCCATCGGGCGCGGAATGAAGGTGAACAAGGAAGAAATGCTGGGGATGCTGGCGGCGCTCGAGGCCTACCTGAAGAAGGATCATGCCGCCGAGCGGCGTGAGTTCGACAGCCGCGCCGAAACGATCAAGCAGAGTGCGACGGCCGTGCCCGGGGTGGAGGCTGAAATCTTTGTTCCCGAAGTGGCCAATCATGTCCCCCACGTCCGGCTCTCGTGGGATCCAGCCAAAGTGGGCGTCCAGCCGGAGGACGTGATTCGGCTCCTCCGGGACGGGGAGCCCTCGATCCGGGTGCGCCCCGGCAGCGAAGTGGTGGTCGGCGTGTGGATGATGCGACCGGGCGAAGACAAGATCGTTGCCCGACGGCTGCGGGAAGTCTTCGAGCGAAAGAGCTGAACCGGACCCGCCACTGCCCGGTTCATCCCGGCCTGCTGGCCCCGTCTACGAAATCATCGATGGCCGCCCCTCGTTCGCCAACTCGGCACGAATCCGGAGGAAGCGAACGATTGCCTCGACGATCAGCCAGATCGCGAGGACGAACAGGATCATGCCGAACCCGAGCAGCAGCAGGCTTCCGTTCTCATAGAAGATGCCGATGTTGTACACCATCGCCACCAGCGTGGTGACGATCATGAACACCATCGGGATCAGGGTGTAGAAGTAGTTCGACCGTCGCTGCATCAGGTACAGCGTCACGGTCAGCAGCGTGAGGCTGCCGAGGATCTGGTTCGTCGTGCCGAAGAGCGCCCAGAGCATGAGACCTGCCGACTGGCCATCCACCCGGAAGAACGCGAAGAAGCCGATGAAGCACACGGCCAGCGCCGAGGACAGGTACCGATTGCCGATGGCCGGGACGCCGATCGTGTGGGCGATCTCCTCGATGTTGTAGCGCAGGAGCCGCGTGCCGGAGTCCAGCGTCGTGAGCGCGAATGAGACGGCGACGAGCGCCACGAAGGCGCGGGCCGTGGCTTCCGGGACGCCGAGCTGGGCGATGAACAGGCTGGATCCGTTGATGAAGGCGGCCATGCTCTGGCCGAGGCCCTGCGCGACGTTCCAGCTCGCGTAGTGGTCGCTCCACGCGGTAGCGCTGACGAATCCGGCGGTGCAGGCGAGGACGGCCGCGAGGCCCAGGAGACTTTCACCGATCATCCCGCCGTAGCCGATGAACAAGGCGTCTGTTTCGCGGCTGATCTGCTTGGCCGTCGTGCCCGACGAGACCAGGCCGTGGAAGCCGGAGATGGCGCCGCAGGCGATCACGATGAACACGAAGGGATACATCGGCGGGGCGCCGGCCGGGTTCGGATCGAAGGCGGGCGCGACGAACTCCGGCCGCAGCAGCATGAATCCGCCGAAGATGGCCAGCAGCCCCAGATACAGCAGGAGCGAATTGAGGTAGTCGCGGGGCTGCAGCAGCAGCCAGACGGGCAGCACCGACGCGGCGAAGCCATAGAGGAGCAGGATCAGGCTCCAGGAGTCCTGCGACAGGTCCGGCTTCGGCAGTGCCAGGCCCAGGACCAGGGAGCCGAGGGTCAGCACGAAGCCAGCCGCGGTGAGCGGCGCCAGGGGGAGGCCCTTCTTGTAGAACAGCACCCCGAGCGCGACGGCGAGCACCATCAGCGCCGCCGTCGGGAAGACGGATTCCGGGTAGAACGCCGCCGAGAAGAGCTGCGACACGACCTGTACGAAGACGCCCATCGCCAGCGCGATGAGGAAGAAGATGATCGCGTGGAACAGGCTCTTGGCGCGCGGCCCGATGACGGTTTCCGCCACCATGCCGATCGATTTGCCCTGCGCCCGCATACTGACCACGAGCGCGCTGAAGTCATGGACGGCGCCGATCAGCAGCGTGCCGAACACGACCCACAGCATGGCCGGTACCCACCCCCAGATGACCGCGATTGCCGGCCCCAGCATCGGGGAAAGGCCCGCGATGGACGCGTAGTGGTGGCCGAAGAGCACGTACTTCCGGCTGGGTACATAGTCGACGCCGTCCTGAAGCGCGTGGGCCGGCGTCACCGCGTTCGGATCCAGCCGGAACACCCGCTCGGCAATGCGCCTGCCGTAGAAGTGGTATCCGAGCACGTACGTGACCAGACACAACGCTGTGACAAGGGGTGCGCTCATGGCGCGGAATTGTGTCAAACAAGGACAGACGATGCAACGAACGGAGATGCTGTCGCCGCCCGTCGGAGTCCTTCGGTCTTGACACGAATGGCCCCAGACGGATAATCAGCACTCCGACTGCACGACCTGGATCGAACTGAGGAGAGTGGCCGAATGCGGTGGAGCCTGCTGATTTCTGCCATGCTGATGCTCGGGGCCGGCGGGCTCCGGTCGACCGACGCGCAATCCGGGTACGAACTCCTCCTGAAGGGTGGACACGTCATCGATCCGCGGAACGGAGTCGATTCGGTGATGGACGTCGCCATCACCGGCGGCACGGTTGCCCGGGTGGCGCGCGACATCCCGGCAGCGGACGCCCGGCAGGTGGTGGATGCCCGTGGTCTCTACGTGACCCCGGGCGCCCTGGACCTGCACGGCCACGTCTTCTACGGCATCGACCCCGACGCGTATCTGAGCGACGGCATCTCCAGCGTGCCCCCCGACGGCTTCACGTTTCGCGCCGGCGTCACCACGGTGGTCGATGCCGGCGGCGCCGGCTGGCGCAACTTCCACCAGTTCAAACGGCAGGTCATCGATCGCTCGGCGACACGCATCCTGTCCTTCCTCAACATTGTCGGCCACGGGATGAAGGGCGGGGCGGCCGAGCAGGACCTGCGGGACATGGACGCCAGACTGACGGCCCAGCGCGTCCGTGAATTCCCGGGCGTGATCGTCGGCATCAAGACGGCGCATTACCGTGGCCCTGAATGGACTGCCGTCGGCCGGGCCGTGGAGGCAGGCCGGCTCGCCAGCGTGCCCGTGATGGTGGACTTCGGCACGTTCGGCCCCGATCGTCCCTTCGAGGAGCTCGTCCTCGAGCGCCTGCGGCCGGGGGACATCTACACCCACCAGTACCGCGCTGACGTGCCGATGCTGGACGCCAACGGCAAAGTGCGCGCATACCTGTTCGAGGCGCGCAAGCGCGGCGTCCTGTTCGATGTGGGACACGGCAGCGGCAGCTTCTCGTTCTCGCAGGCCGTGCCCGCCGTCGCGCAGGGTTTCGTACCGGACTCGCTCGGTACCGACCTGCACACCAGCAGCATGACCGGGGGGATGAAGGACATGTCCAACGTCATGTCCAAGTTTCTCAACATGGGCATGTCGATGCAGGAGGTCGTTCTGCGCTCGACCTGGAAGCCCGCTGGCATCATCGATCGCACCGACCTCGGGCACCTGAGTCCCGGGGCGGTCGCCGACGTCGCCGTCTTCCGGCTCGTCGAGGGGAACTTCGGCTTCCTCGACGCCCGTTTGCGGCGCATGACCGGCAGCCGCCGGCTCGAATGCGAGTTGACGCTCCGCGAGGGCCGGGTGGTGTGGGACCTCAATGGCCTGGCCGGGCGCGCCTGGGACGCCCCCGCGGAAAAGTGACAGCTGACACGGCTCGCCCGTGCGGGCCGGTGGGGAGAAATCGTCGATGAAAATTCTCGCGCGTGCGCTTGTCGGGTTGTTGGGACTGGTGGTGGCGGGAACGGTTCCCGCTTTTTCGCAGGATCGCGAGTACGACCTGCTGATCCGGGGCGGGCATGTCATCGATCCCAAGAACGGGATCGACTCGGTGATGGACGTGGCGATTGCGGGCGGCCGGATCGCCGCCGTCGCCGTCGACATCGCGCCCGGACGCGCGACGCAGGTCGCCGACGCCCGCGGGCTGTACGTCGTCCCGGGCCTGCTCGACATCCATGCCCACGTCTTCTACGGAACCGAATCCGATGCGGCGTACAGCAACGGGACCTCGGCCATCCCGCCTGACGGCTTCACCTTCCGCTCCGGCGTCACGACGGTCGTCGATGTCGGCGGCGCTGGCTGGCGCAATTTCTCTCAATTCAAGACCCAGGTGATCGATCACTCCCGCACCCGGGTCCTGGCCTTCCTCAATATTGTCGGAAGCGGCATGAAGGGTGGGCCCGTCGAGCAGAACCTGGCGGACATGGACGGCCGATTGACGGCCGCCACGGCACGGCAGTTCCCCGCGCTGATCGTCGGCGTGAAGACCGCCCATTACAGCGGGCCTGAATGGGATCCGGTGGATCGCGCGGTCGAGGCCGGCCGGCTGGCCAACATCCCCGTCATGGTCGATTTCGGCAGGTTCGTCGAGGAGCGGCCGTTCGAGGAGCTGGTGACCAGTCGCCTCCGCCCCGGTGACATCTACACGCACACGTTCCTGGGGCGCGTCCCCATGCTGGATGCCAAGGGCAAGCTTCGCCCCTATCTGGCGGCGGCGCAGAAGCGCGGCGTGATCTTCGATGTGGGGCATGGGGGCGGCAGCTTTCTCTTTCAGCAGGCGGTGCCCGCCACACGGCAGGGATTCTGGCCCGATACGATCAGCACCGACATCCACACGGGAAGCATGAACGGCGGCATGAAGGACATGGCCAACGTCATGTCCAAGATGCTGAATCTCGGCATGCCCCTGCAGGAGGTCATCAAGAAGTCGACCTGGGCCCCCGCACAAATCATCAAGCGTCCGGAGCTCGGTCATCTGGATGTGGGCGCGGCCGCGGATGTCGCGGTGTTCAGGCTGCGCGAGGGGGCCTTTGGTTTCCTGGACGTCTCCAACGCGCGGTTCAGCGGCACCCGGAAGCTCGAGTGCGAACTCACCGTGCGCGACGGTCGAGTGGTGTGGGATCTGAACGGAATCGCCTCCGTGGACTGGGAGCAGGCCGACAA
>JACDBQ010000077.1 GCA_013694845.1 Acidobacteriota bacterium | reverse complement strand
CTTGGGCACACTGGTGGGCACACTAGCCCGGCAGTAGCTGTTTTCGGCAACGCGAATCAGCAAAATCCTTAAGGAATCCATACACGGTGAGGTGGCCGAGTGGCCGAAGGCGGCGGTTTGCTAAACCGTTGTAGGGCCTTTAAAGTCCTACCGAGGGTTCGAATCCCTCCCTCACCGCCATTCTCCCGCCCGATTCCGCCACCCCACCAATCTACGTAGTTACGCCCGGCCGCACCTGGCCGGTATAAGAGCGCATGGCACACTCGCTGGTTCGCCGCGCGCTCGTTGCCCTTGCCGTCTGCGCGTTCGGTCTGAGCGCCGGGTGCAGCGACGACTCCCCAGGTATCACTACGCCACCACCGCCAACGCCCTTCAGGGTCCTGTCGGTCAGCCCGAGCTCAGGGCCGGCTGGCGTCGCGACCGCGATCCGGGTCGTCGGGACCTCATTTCAGTCAGGCGCAACCCTGACGCTGGACGGCGCCGCGGTCCCGGCCACCTTTGAGAGCAGCACCGTCCTGACTGCGGTGGCGCCGGCCCACCAGAGCGGGCCGGTCGACGTCGTGGTCACGAACCCGGACGGCGCGACCAGCCGGCTAACCAGGGGATTCACCTACGTGTCGCAGATCACCAGCCTGCTGTTGACCGGCAACACCACGTTGACGTCGATCGGCGAGACCACTCAGCTCACCGCGACGGCCACATTCTCAGATGGCGTCACCAGGGACGTCTCGAGCGAAGCCCGCTGGTCCACATCCATCGCGTCGGCGGCCACGGTTTCGGCGGCCGGGCTCGTCACGGCCAGGTCGCTCGGCAGTTCGGTCATCGGCACCGGCTTTCCCTTCTCCGGCAGCCCATCGATGTTTCGATCCGTTACCGTGACGATCACGCCGCCGGGAACCTTCACTTCCCGAGGCCGGGCGAGGGAGCCGGGGGCCGGCTCCCTGACCGCCGTCCGCGTGCTTCATCTCCACACCGGGCAAACGGCATCGACCGATGTCAACGGTTACTACTCGGTAGGCGGGTTGACGGGAGCGCCCCGGTTCTCGTTCGTGAAGGCAGACTTCGAAAACGTGGAGATCGATGTCGCGCCCGACAGAGCCACGGATATACCGATGCAGCGGGTCATTCGCGTGGCGGCCGGAGGCGCACCCTTCACGTCGCGGCTGGCGCCGAACGACATGAACTACCTGGTGACGTCCGGCACCCATTGTCAACCGTGCCGAATCATCCGCATCACCAGTGAGACGCCAGGCACGGTGCAGGTGAAGCTCACATGGGCGGATCCGTCCGTTGTCCTCAACGTCTGGGCGAACGGTCGCATCGTGCCGGGCGATGCCGACCTGCGGGAAGTGATCGCGGAGTTGACTCTCGGACGGGGCGAAGACTTCGTGTTCGTCGGGCGATCGAATCCGGGACTGATCGAGTATCAGCACTACCTGCCATTCACGGTTTCGGTGATCCGACCCGGGCAGTAGATCGTGTCTGATCGCTCGTCTGTTTGACATCCACCTGAACGACGGTGTACTAAACTCACCATTGCTGGCCGCACCCGGTTGCGACCGGCCAGCCAACCCACTGATCGTCCCACTCAGTTTTCTGGTGAGGCTTCACATGACCGCAGGGCGTTTCCGCATTGTCACCACTTGCGTGGTCGTCTTGCTCGCAGTGTTCGCCGCAGGCGCCCACGCCCAGACCGGTGCCGCTTCGATCACCGGTCTCATCGTCGATCAGACCGGGGCGTCGCTGCCCGGTGTCACCGTCACCGCGACCAACCAGGCCACCAACGTGGCGTACGTCACGACGACGAACCAGTCGGGCAACTACACGATTACCCCCGTCGTCCTCGGCAGCTACATCGTGAAGGCCGAGTTGACCGGATTCCGGACGGCGGCGACCGAGCCGCTGACCGTGGAGGCGATGCAAGTCGCGCGTCTCGACTTCAAGATGGGCGTCGGCGGCGTGGCCGAGACGCTGACCGTCGTCAGCGTCGCGCCGATTCTGCAGACTGAAACGTCGACCGTGGGTGAGGTCCTTCGGGCAACACCGTACAGTCGCTTCCGCTGAACGGGCGGAACATCGGCCAACTGGCGCTGCTGCTGCCAGGAACCGTCACCTACAACCCGCGCGGCTTCACGAACATCGGCAGCGTCAACATGAATCGACCGTTCGTGAACGGGAACCGCGAGCAGACGAACAACTTCACGGTTGATGGCCTCGACGTCAACGAGACGATCGACAATCGGGTCGCGTACCAGCCGAGTCCGGACGCCATCGCCGAGATAAGCGTCGAAACCAACAACTACGCGGCCGAGGTCGGCAATGTCGGCGGGGCGGTCATCAGCAGCGTCATCAAGTCAGGTACGAACCGCTTCCGCGGCAACGCGTTCGAGTTCTACCGGAACAGCAACTTCGACGCGAACACCTGGGAGAACAACCGGTCGAGTGCGGCCAAACAGGAGCGGAAACAGCACATTTTCGGTGGCACCCTCGGGGCCCGGTGATCAACAGCCGGGTGTTCTTCTTTGCGGACTACCAGGGTTCCCGTCAGAATGCCCCTGCCCCGGTTCTCGCCTCGGTGGCCCCTGAAGCATGGCGTCGAGGAGATCTGTCGAGTGTGACGGCGACGATCACCGATCCGCTGACCGGGCTGGCCTTCCCGGGCAACCAAATCCCAGTAGAAAGAATCAGCGCGCCCGCGCGCGGGCTCGTCAACGACGTGGCGAACTATCCGTTGCCGAACCGGACCGTTCCGGGCGGAGTGCTGAACAACTTTGTGGGTGACACGTTGCTAGCGATACGTGCGCATCAGGGCGACGTACGGCTCGACTGGAGCCAGTCGACGAACAACAAGTTCTTCGGGCGGTATTCGTTCGCCCGATACGAGGACCGTCGCGACGAGCAGCCTTTCCCGCTGTTCCTGACGGCCCGAAACGATCAGCCGTTCGACAACGTGGGGTTCAACTGGAATCGCGTGTTCGGCTCCTCGATCATCAACGAGTTCCTGGTCGGCTACAGCCGCACGACCGTGATCACTGAAACGCTGGATTGGGCTGGCGTGGGCGATGCCAATGCGCTCTACGGGATCGCCGGCGGACAGCCGATCGCAGGACTCTCCCAGATCCAATGGGGCAGCAGCCTCACGCTGCCCGGCGCCATCGCCACCGATTCCGAGACTCTTGCCAAGACGTATCAGCTCAACGAGAAGCTGACCTGGATCCGAGGTCGTCATGGGGTGAAACTGGGCGGCCAGTTCCTTCGTTACAACCAGCGTCGGTTCTACGCCGGGAACAACGGGCGGCTCGGCTTTTTGACTCACACTGGCGCGTTCACCGGCTTCGCCTTCTCGGACTTTCTCCTGGACCAGGTCGCCGGCAAGGGTCGGGGAGGCGGCGACCCGGACGATCCGTGGACGCACCTGCAGAACCGGATCTCACTCTTCGCGCAGGATGACTTCAAGGTCAGACAGAACCTCACGTTGAACCTGGGTCTTCGCTGGGCGTTCACGTCGCCGCTGGTCGAGAAGAACAACCGCCAGTCGAATTTCGATCTGACCTCCGGCCAGCAGATCTTCGCAGAGGATGGTGGCCTCGAAGACCGCGCCCTTTACCGCCGTACTACAACGGCTGGGAGCCACGCATCGGGTTCGCTTGGAGCGCCAGCGACCGCCTCGTCTTCCGCGGCGGCTATGGCATCTCCCAGTTTATGGAGGGCACCGGCGCGAACCTCCGCCTGCCGCTGAACCCCCCACTCTTCTTCGAATCCGCCGCCGCCTACGACGCACGACGGGATCAGGGAGGACCGGCACCGGCTTTGCGGAGCTGGTGTCGTTGACTACACCGAGCGGAAACGTTCGCGCCTACGATCCGAACCTTCGGCCGCAGTTTACCCACCAGTGGAACGCCTTTGCGGAGTATCGACTGACCGAAGCGATGTCCGCGCAGGTGGGCTATGTGGGTCACCGGGCGGACCACCTGGTCACACCGACGGAGGGCAACCAGGCGCTGCCGGGGGTGGGCGATCCGGCGACGTGGGCCAACAAGAACACGCGCCGGCCGCTCTACGGGGTGCTGCCGCTGGTCACGACGATCGCGACGACGACGGCCTTCCGGCAGCCGATACAACTCCATGCAGGCGAGCGTTCGCCAGCGGCCGCGCAAGGGCGTCGAATTCCTCGCGTCATACACGCTGGCCAAGGGCACCACCAACAACCGAGGGTTCTACGGCGTCTTCGGGGGCACCGGGTTACAAGGTGTGACCGGCGGCAGCGAGGGGGCGTATTGGCAGAACACCTACGATCCCGAGGCGGAATGGGGTCCGGCGTTCCACGACGTGCGGCACAACTTCATTTTCTCTTCGACCTACGAGCTGCCCTTCGGCAGCGGCCGTGCGTGGGGCTCCGACTGGTCTGGCCTGATGCACGCCGTTTTGGGGGATGGAAGCTCGGGGGCATCTTCCAGCCGAGAACGGGCCTTCCCATCACCGTGATCGACGGACGGAACCGCTCGCTTCAGGGGGAACGCAATTTCGAAAGGCCGAACTGCGTTGGCGATCCGAAGCCGTCAGACCAGTCGATCAGTCACTGGCTGGACATCGCCGCATTCGAGGCCGCGGCGTTGGGGACCTTTGGCAACTGCCCGGTGGGCGTCGCGCGCGCCCCGGGCTACACGAACATCGATCCGGTGCTCTCGAAACGATTCGAGATCCGGGACGCGCGCTACGCCGAGTTCAGGGTGGAAGCCTTCAACGCGCTCAACCATCCGAGCTTCGGCCCTCCCGCACGCGATATCTCGGCGCCGAATACGTTTGGGGTGATCACCAACACCATCAGCTCACCGCGGGTGCTCGAGCTCGTGCTGAAGTTCTACTTCTAAGGGCGCCGGTCCTCGGGAGGTGGGTTGACGCCCGCCGCCTCCTGGACCGACGCCCGCGGCAACTCCAGCAGCCCGGAGAGATGCGTGCGCGTCTCGAGCAATGTCGCGGCGACATGATTCGCGCCGGCATCGAGCAGCGCTCTGGGGCTTTCATCCGCCAGCGCCTCAGGGCTCCACCGCCCGACCGCGATTTGAACCTCGGGTAGCGCGGCGCGCAGTCGTCTTACGAGATACCGGGTTTTCGAGGACGGGCTCGGCGGAAGATCCGCGAAGCAGACGACGGAGGCCTGCTGGCGCCTCGCGAGCGACGCGATCTCCAGCGCCTGCATCCGGGCGCGGGTGATCTCGACAGTGATCGGCAGTGGCTCCAGGAGTCGCGCCAGCATCATGAGCGCGAGTTCGTCGGCGATGCCATTGACGGCGTAGCCCAGGACTCTCAGTGGTTGACGCGGCTCGAGGAGCGAAGGATCGGTTTCCGGTGGCGCAGGCGACAACGTGGCTGACTGCCGGTGAATGCTCTCCGCTGCGTCCCCAATCAACTCCCGAGTCGCATCGACCACCGCCGACTCCTCTTCTGAAGAGAGGCGTCCCTCCAGACGGTCACGCTCGGCATAATTGAGCGCCGGCAGCATCAGCACGTCGAACACCGAGTCGGGCAGTTCGGTCTTGATGTGGCGGTCGATCAAGTCGGCCGCTTCGCTCTGGTCGCGAGCCAGCAAACGCTGGTAATAGCCGTAATCGGGGGCGAGTGCTGGCGTGTCGGCCATCAGGGTACCGACGAATTCCAGACCTGGCACGTGCTTGCCAAGCACGACCAGGCACACGGTCAGCGGTGTCGCCATCAACAACCCGAGCGGCCCCCACAGCCACGTCCAGAACGCGACCGAGACGAGCAGCGCGACCTGCGACACTCCGGCGGCGCCCGCATACAGCACCGTCTCGAGCACGAGATTCGTGAACAGCTCGAGCACGACGAACGAGGCGACCACGAGCAAGGGGCCCGTCCACCCGTCCAGGGCGGCAAGACTGACCAGGATCGGCGCACCCGCGCCGAGCACGGGACCGAGGTAGGGAATGAATCGGAGTGCCGCACCGAGCACCGCCCATACCAGCAGGTATGGTACGTGCAGGAAATAGAGCCCGACAAATACCGCGATCCCGTAAAGCAGGTTCACCAGGGACTGCATCAGGAGCTGCCGGCTGACTCGACTGCCGGCCTCGTCGAAGGCCTTGGTGGTGGTCGCGAGCTGGCCGTGGCCGATCAACCCGATCAGGCGATCTCGGAGATCCCGCCGTTCGAGCAGCATGAAGATCGCCATGGCGGCGACAAGCCCCGCCGTGCCGAGCGGCCCGACGAACGGCCCCAGCCAGGCAAAGCCCGAGAGCCCGGTGGCCGGACTGGCGGTGACGATAACGGGCCGTGCGACGGTGCCCTTGGGGACCTCCTCGCTTCCCAGGTCCGTCTTGATGCCCTCGATCGTCTCCTGCAGTTTTTCGACGGCGCCCCCTTGCCCGCATCACGCACGTCGGCGATCTTGGTCCGGATGTTGGCCCGATATCCAGGCAGGTCTTCGATCAGACGGTCCATTTGCCGGGTCAGCCCCCAGCCCGCCAGCCCGAGTGCGATGAACACCAGCGTCACCACGAACAGAACCGCCGGCACCCGTCCGATCCAGCGTTGCAGCCAGGTCACAGGCGGCGTCAAGACGAACGTGAAAAGGATCGCCAGCGCAAATGGCACGAGCACAGCCTGCGCCCAGTACAGGACGACCACGACCAGCACGGCCCCGGCAAACGTCACCCACGGCTTGACGGACTTCAGGGTCTCGTCCATGGTCCCCTGCCATTCTCTCAATCACGTGCGAAAAGCTCGCCGGAGCCGCCGGACGCGGGCGGACCGAAACCATCGGCGCGCCGAGTATATCCGGCGGTCGGCGTCTTCGGATTGCTGACACGAATATTGCAGAGCCGCATGGCGTGGGACTGAAACCTGTGCGTCGTGCGTTCATCATCCTTCTGATCGCCGGCGGCGTCATTGCGACCCTGCTGGCGCTAGCGCAGGACCAGGTGACACTGACGGTCCGCAGCGCGGTGTCCGCCGAGGATCAGCGCCACCCCGCATACCTCGCGGCGCTGGTCGGCGCCAACCTTTCACGCGGCAATCGCTATATCGTCCACACCAATGGCGACCAGTTTTATCCAGCCATGCTCGCCGCCGTCAGGGCAGCGAAGCGGCGGGTCAGCTTCGAGAGCTACATCTACGCGTCGGGCACCGGGATCGCCGGGGAGTTCACTCGTGCGTTCGAAGACGCCTCGAGACGAGGCGTCAAGGTGAACCTCGTGCTCGACGCCGTGGGCGCGAGCTCGCTGTCCGACGAGGATCTGCAGCGATTGCGCAGCGCCGGGTGTACCGTGGCGCTGTTCAACTCGCCGACCTGGTATTTGCTGGAAGAATTGAATTACCGCACCCACCGCAAGATCCTCGTGGTCGACGGGGACATCGGGTTTACCGGCGGGGCGGGCGTCGACGATCAGTGGAAGGGGAACGCCCGGACGAAGGAGGAGTGGCGCGACACCCAGGTGGAGGTCCGGGGTCCGATGGCACGGTTGCTCGAAGGAGGCTTTTACGAGAACTTCGTCGAGACCGCCGGCGAAGTCACCCCGACGCTGGACGACTTTGTTCCCGGCAAGGACGAAGAAGGGGCATCCTTTCTGGTCAGGAGCTCGCCGACCGGCGGGAGCAACGACCTGAAGCGCTTGTACCTTTTTGCGATCGCGTCCGCGCGCCGCTCGCTCGACATCACCACCCCGTACTTCGTGCCCGACGAATCGACGCTGTGGGCGCTCGAGGATGCCGGCAGGCGCGGCGTCCGGATCCGGCTGCTCATCGAAGGGGATCTCACCGACGCCATGCCGGTGAAGTACGCGTCGCGCCACTCTTACGAGCGATTGCTGGAGCACGGAATCGAGATCTACGAATACGCCCCGACCATGATGCACACGAAAGCACTGGTGGTTGACGGCGTCTGGAGCATGTTCGGCTCGGCGAACTTCGACAACCGCTCGCTCGAGCTGAACGACGAGCTCAATGTCACGGTGTCGAACCGCGACCTGGCGTCGCGGTTCCTGCAAGACATGGAGCAGGACCTCAAGGTGTCCCGCCGGCTCGAGCTCACCACCTGGCGAGACCGGTCGCTGCTGATGAAGGTCCGCGAGCGCTTCTGGAGTCGCTTCGGGGAGATATTCTAGGGGGGCTTTGGCCCTGGCAGGGTCCTGGGCCGCGATCACTCCCCGGGTGTGCCGGCGGCTGATTCCTGGACAGGGGTGACGGCCGCCTGGTCGTGTTCGCCGGTGCGAATACGGTAGACGCGTTCGACCGGCAGCACGAAGACCTTGCCGTCGCCGACCTCCCCGGTGCGCGCCGCCGCGAGGATCGTGGCAATGGTGGGCTCGACGAAGTGATCCGACACTCCGATCTCGAGCCGCACCTTTTCGGCCAGCGCCATCTTGACCGTGGTGCCGCGATAGGTTTCGACGTGCTCGGTTTCCCCCCCGTGCCCTTGGGCGCGGGTAATGGTGAGACCCCGTACGTCGGCCTGGAAGAGCCCCTCGAGCACCGCCGTCAAGCACTCGGGACGAATGATCGCGACCACGAGCTTCATGCTTTATCTCCCTGCGCACCGAACGCCGGCGCCAGCGGAGCGACGGTCATCGCCGCGCGCATCTCGGGCAGCACGAGCACCGCCCCTTCACTGTGCCCGTAGGCCTCCTCGCCATGCTCGCTCACATCCAGGCCGATGCCTTCGTGTCGGAGCGCCGCGCGGATGGGCGAGACGACCTTGACGAGCAGGAGAATTCCGGTTGTCACGGCGGCCGTGAAGGCGATGACGACGACGACGGCGAGCGCCTGGATGCCCAACTGCGACGGGTTGCCGAACAGCAGGCCGTCAGCGGGGCTGCCCCAAGACCGTTGTGCGAGCACCCCGGTCAGCAGCGCCCCGACCACACCTCCCACCCCGTGCGCGGCGACGACGTCGAGTGAATCGTCGAGCCGCGTCCGGGCCCTCACGAGCACTGCGAGATAACTGGGGAACGCTGCAAGCGCGCCGATGGCCATCGCGCCGAGCGGACTCACATAGCCGGCGGCGGGCGTGACCGCGACGAGGCCGACGACGATCGCGGTGGCAATGCCGACGGCCGTCGCCTTGGCGGTACGCATCATGTCGAGGATCGTCCAGACGACCAGGGTCGCAGCGGGCGCGAACATCGTGTTGACGAACGCGAGCGCGGCCTGGCCGTTCGCAGCCAATGCGCTTCCCCCATTGAACCCGAACCAGCCGAACCAGAGCAGGCCGGCGCCGAGCACGGTCAGCGGTACTGAGTGCGGCACCAGTGCCTGGCGCGCGTAATCCTTGCGGGGCCCGAGGATGACCGCGGCCACGAACGCGGCGGTGCCGGCGGTGATGTGCACGACCGTGCCGCCGGCGAAATCGAGCGCGCCGAGTCGGCCCAGCCAGCCCCCGCCCCAGACCCAGTGCGCGACCGGTGCGTAGACCAGCAGGCTCCAGGCCGTAATGAAGGCGACGTAGGCGGGGAATCGCATTCGTTCCACGATCGCGCCCGAGATCAGCGCAGTGGTGATGATCGCGAAGGTCCCCTGGAAGGCCATGAAGAGCAGGTGCGGAATGGTGCCCTTTGCTTCAAGCCCGACACCCCGCAACAGGGCGTGATCGATGCCGCCGATGCCGGCCACTTCCGGGGCGAACGCCAGCGAGTATCCGAGCAGTGCCCAAGCGAGTCCAACGAATCCCATTGAGACCACGCTCATCATCAGGGTGTTGAGCGAGTTCTTGCTTCGGACCAGGCCCGCGTAAAAGAATCCAAGCGCCGGCGTCATCAGCAGCACGAGCGCCGTCGACATCAGCATCCACCCGATATCGCTTCCAACCACCGTAGCCCCCTCGCCGCCAGCAGCGGCAAAAACCATTCTTGGAGCAAGTCGCGTGCTCAGGCTTGAAGGCTGTGACCGGAGATGCTTCACCGACTTTTATGTAGGCGCGATCAAGAATACGACAGAACCGTAGCACCAGTCGCCATTTCGTCGCCGTTCGCTGGCGGTGTTGGAGCGCTGTGGTGCCGGCGTGGCGTGTCTGCTGGCTTGACGCTTGCTGAGCGCAGCCGTCACACCACAGGATTTCGCACAAGTCTTTGCCGTTCGAGTCGCCTAGAATCGAAGAGTGATCCGGGTACGATTCGCTCCCTCACCCACCGGCTATCTTCACGTGGGCGGAGCGCGCACCGCCCTCTTCAACTGGCTGTATGCGCGGCGACATGGCGGTCTGTTCGTCCTGCGGATCGAAGACACCGACACCCAGCGATCTTCCTGGGAGATGGTCTCCGGCATCGTCGATGGCCTCCGCTGGATGGGTCTCGACTGGGATGAAGGTCCGGATATCGGTGGCCCTCACGCGCCCTACTTTCAGTCGCAGCGCCTTGACCAGTACCGCGAGGCCGCCGCCCGCCTGGTGGCGCAGGGAAGCGCGTACTACTGCTACTGCACGCCCGAGTCGCTGCAGCAGAAGCGTCAGGCGGCGGAAGCCGCTGGTGGCGGCTGGCTCTACGACCGCACCTGCTGCACGCTGACTGCCGGGGAGGTAGCCGCACGCGAGGCCACCGGAGCGCCGCGCGCGGTGCGGTTCAAGGTCCCCAGGGGGTCGACGTCGTTCATCGACCTGGTGCACGGACGGATCGAATTCCCGAACGCCGTAATCGAAGATTTCGTCGTCCTGCGGTCCGACCTTCAGCCGACCTACCACTTGTCCGTTGTCGTCGACGACATCGAGATGGCTATGACGCATGTCGTGCGCGGTGACGATCACATTTCAAATACACCCAAACAGGTGTTGCTGTATGACGCGTTCGGGAGTTCGCCCCCCGCGTTCGCGCACGTGCCGCTGATTCTCGGCACCGACAAGAAGCGTCTGAGCAAGCGTCACGGCGCGACCTCGGTCATGGAGTACCCGCGTCTGGGCTACCTGCCGGAGGCGATGGTGAACTTTCTCGCGCTGCTTGGGTGGTCGCCGGGCGGTGACGAGGAGCTCCTCGCCCGCGATGAGCTCATTCAGATGTTCGCCCTCGAAGGGATCAGCGGGGGAAATGCAGTCTTCAATCCCGAAAAGCTGGACTGGGTGAATCAGCAGCACATCCAGCGCTTGACACCGGAGGATCTGGCGTCGCGGCTGGAGCCGTGGCTCCGTGACAAAGGCCTCTGGAGTGAGCACTTCGGGAGTTCACGGCGGGACTGGTTTGTGGCTCTCGTTCAGCTGTTCCAGCCACGGTTGAAGAGGCTGGATCAATTCACCCATGAGGCGGGTCCTTTGCTGCGGGACGACGTTATATATGAGGCGCAGGCGGTCGCGAAGCACCTCAGGCCTGAGCTTCACGAACCGCTGAGCTTGCTCGCTTCAAAGTTTGCGATGCTGGACCCTTTCACCGCCCAGCCACTTGAGATGACGTTGAGAGCTCTCGCGGAAACGCTGCAATTGAAGCCCGCATCGCTCATCCACGCCACTCGGGTGGCGGTGACGGGTCGTGCCGCGAGTCCCGGGCTTTTCGAAATGCTCGAGCTCGCTGGACGAGAGAGAGTGGGCGAACGACTGCGCAAGGCGCTAACCCATGTTGCACCGCCCGCGTGACATCCTTGTAGATTTTGCCTGTCGCTGCATTGATCGCGTGTCGTCGGACCATGAACGGCTGAGAAATCCGTTGCTCAACCAGAGCATTTTTGCCGGCTGACCTTCGGGCGATCGAGCTCAGGCGGCAGAATTGTTCCCACTTCAGGTAACCGCTCCCCCAATTCTGTCCCGGTCAGTAAGTCATACTCCGTCAACGACTTCCACGTGCAAATTTGTATTTCGTGGCACTTCCGTTGCACTCGATGGGCTTGCCTGATGACATCGGCCTCCGGCAAAGGGGCCAAGAGCGACGGGAGGAGGGGACACGTGGCTAAAGAAGATCGTGGATTCGCTTCGATGGATCGTGCAAAGCAGCGCGAGATCGCGAGCAAGGGCGGCAAGGCCGCACACCAGAAGGGCACAGCCCACGAGTGGACGAGCGAAGAGGCGCGCGACGCGGGTCGCAAAGGCGGTATCGCGAGTCACCGCCGGCGTCGCGAGCAGCAGCAGCCGGAAGGTATCGGCGACGAAATGATCGGCTCCGGTGAATCGCAGAACCGGGAGACGGGCGATCGGACCAGCACCTTCGGGGGCAACGACCGCGAAGGCTCTGATCGCTAGCGATTGCGGCGGCGGTCAGGCGTTCGCCTGGCCGCCAGAGTTTCATCGGTCCAGGCGCGCCTGCCCCTGATCTGCGGCCCCTTCCCACCCTCCGTCACCCAGCTCTTTCCGGACGGCCCCTTTTGATTATGATCAAGGCCGTGAACCCTCCAGATTACGCGGCCGCACGCCGGGCGCTCATGCGGCGCGACCCGGTGCTTGCTGGCATCATCAGACAGCACGGTCCGTGCGGTCTCGGTGCCGCCCGGGACCGCTTCGATCACTTCGCCATGTTGGTCCGGGCCATCGTCTTTCAGCAACTCTCGACCAAAGCCGCCACCACCATTCACAACCGACTCCTCGAGTGCACGCCGGAGGGCTTACCCCTGGCGCAGGCATTAGCCACGCTCAGCGAGGAGCAGCTGCGCACCGCGGGCATCAGCCGTCAGAAAGCCGGCTATCTGCGTGACCTCTGTGAGAGGGTTCGCGCGGGCGACTTGGATCTCGAGTCCGTCGACTCAATGACCGACGACGAAGTCATCGCCGCGCTGACCAGGGTGAAAGGCATCGGCCGGTGGACGGCGGAAATGTTCCTGATCTTTCGGCTGCAGCGCCCCGACGTCCTCCCCTTTGGCGACCTCGGCATCGTCACCGCGATTCAGAGGGCCTACCGCCTTCGGAAAAAACCGACGCTCGACCGGATGCGCAAGATCGGGGAACCCTGGCGCCCTTACCGCTCCGTCGCCAGCTGGTACCTGTGGCGCAGCCTCGAACCCCCTTCGCCCAGGGTACGGCGGTCAAGCCCGGCTCCCGCATCCCGCATTCCGCGTCCCGCATCCCGTGAGGAGAAAACATCCCGATGACCACTGCCCGCGTCCTGATCGTGCTTGCCACCGTGGTGCTGCTTGCGCCTGCCCACGCGCAACAGAAGCCCGCCGACAAGTGGGACGTGACCGCCGCGAATGGCCCGGTCACGCAGATGGCCTTCGACACGAACGAAGGCACGTGGATGAACGTCGACGTCAGCCCGGACGGAAAACGCGTGGTCTTCGACCTGCTCGGCGACATCTACACCATGCCCATCGATGGAAGCGGATCCGCCGCGGCCACACGCATCGCGGGGGGCGCCACATTCGACATGCAGCCGCGCTTCAGCCCCGACGGCAGGCGCATCGCATTCACGTCGGACCGCGACGGCCTCTGGAACATCTGGACGATGGACCCGGACGGGAAGAGCCCGACCCAGATCTCGCGCGACAAACGATGGTTCATCAACAGCCCCACCTGGTCGCCGGACGGTGCATACATCTACGCACGCCGGCACTTCGTGGCCGAGCGCTCGCTTGGCGCGGGGGAAATCTGGGTGTTCCACTCGTCGGGGCCCTCGGACGGGCTTCAGGTGACCGAGCGCACCGGCTCGCAAAAAGACAACGGCGAGCCCGATATTTCTCCGGATGGACGCTACCTCTATTACAGCAAGGACGTCACACCCGGATTGAACTTCGAATACAACAAGGACCCGAACGGAACGATCTACGCCGTCATGCGTCGCGATCTGACGACCGGCCGCGAGCGGCGCGCAGTCAGCGTTCAGGGCGGATCGGTCACCCCGCAGGCGTCACCGGACGGAAAAACCCTCGCCTACATCCGGCGCGCCCGGTTGCAGAGCCATCTGTTTCTCCGGGATCTCGAAACCGGGCAGGACCGCCAGTTGTTCGGCAACATCGACAAGGACCTCCAGGAGGCCTGGGCGATTCACGGTCTCTACCCGCAGTACGCCTGGATGCCTGACGGCAAAGGCATCGTGATCTGGGGAGAGGGCAAGATCTGGAAGGTTGACGTGGCATCCGGCAAGGGTCAGTCGATTCCCTTCAACGTGCACGTCGAGGCAACGATTACCGAGGCGGTCCGATACAAGCAGAACGTCCACACCGACGAGTTCCCGGTACGCATGCTGCGGGACGTCCGGGTCTCGCCGGACGGGAAGATGGTGGCTTACAGCGCGCTCGGCCAGATCTACACGCGCACCCTGCCCGACGGAAAACCGCAGCGGCTGACCAGGGACGCAAGGTTCGAATTCTTCCCGTCGTGGTCCCGTGACGGTCAGTGGATCGTTTACACCACCTGGTCGGACGCCGAGAAAGGCCGCGTGCGCGTGATCAAGCCGGACGGCTCCGGCGCACGCGAGGTCGGCACGAAGCCCGGCCACTACGTCGAGCCCTCGTTTTCGCCGGATGGACAGAAGATCGTCTACCGGCACGCGGGCGGGGATCAGTCCCGCGGTCCGCTCTTCGGCGACGACGCCGGGATCTACGTGACCGCTACGGCGGGCGGCGAACCGTTGCTCGCGCGCGAAGGCGGCGGGGAAGCGGAGTTCGACCACACCGGCACCCGTCTCTATGTCCGCGATTTTCGAAACAACGCTTACACCTTGCTGAGCATCGGCGTGCCCACTGCCTCGTCGCCACTGCCTGGTCGTGACGAGATCGAACACATCAAGAGCAGCAACGCCACCGAGTACGCGATTTCGCCCAATGGCGACTGGATCGCTTTCGAGGAGCGGTTCAAGACATTCGTTGCGCCGTTTCCGCGCACCGGCCGTGTCGTCGAGATCAGCCCCACGACGCAGTCATATCCCGTCCAGCGCATTTCGCGTGACGCGGGTTTCTTCCTGCACTGGTCGGGGGACAGCAGGAAGGTGTACTGGACACTCGGGCCTGAACTGTTCTCACGAGACGTGGTCGACACCTTTTCATTCGCTGCCAAAGGTGGCAGTTCTGAGCCCGCCGGCGGGGGCGGGAGCCCGCGCACCCTGAAGACCGACCCGGAGGCCAAAGGCATCAACATTTCCTTCACCGCCATGGCCGACAAGCCGACAGGTTCGATCGCGCTGGTCGGTGCGCGCGTCATCACGATGGCGGGCCTCAAGCCGGGAGCGATCCAGGGCACACCCGGAGTAATCGAAAACGCAACAATCGTCATCGACGGCAATCGCATCAGCGCCGTCGGTCCATCGTCGTCCGTCCAGGTACCCGCCGGGTCGCGTCGCGTCGACGTGAAAGGCAAGACGATCATGCCCGGCT
>JACDBQ010000125.1 GCA_013694845.1 Acidobacteriota bacterium | reverse complement strand
GGACTGGGCCGATCTGGTCGCCCCCGCGATCGAGCATGCGGACAACGGTTTCGTGCTGGATGAGTCGCTACCGACGACGATTGTCGAGGGCCGCCGGTTCTTCGAGAAGTATTCGGCGTCCAGAACGATCTACCTGCCGGCGGGCCGCGTGCCGAAGCCCGGTGAACGGTTCGTCAACAAGGACTACGCCGCCACGCTGCGCGCCATCGCGCAGGGAGGCTCGCAGGCGTTCTATCGCGGGGAGATCGCGCGACGGATCGCCGCCGACATGACCAGACATGGGGGGCTCATCACCCTCGACGATCTCGCCCAGTATCGCGCCATCGAGCGGCGGCCGCTGGCGGGGCGTTATCGCGATCACGCGGTGTACTCGTCCCCTCCGCCTGTGTCCACCGGGCTCTCGCTGATTGAAACCCTGCAGATCCTCGAAAACTATCGTCCGAAGCCGGGCGCCGCGTACGCTGCTGACGCCGACTTCCTGCATCATGTAATCGAATCCTGGAAGGTGCGCGACCAGTCGGGCCGGATCGCGGATCCCGCGCTCTGGACCGTGGACCTCGGGCCGCATCTCGACCCATCACATGCGGCGGCGTTGTTCAAGCGGATCGATCCGAAGAAGGCCTCACGTTACGGCGGCGCACAGGAGCCCACTGAACGACCCGAACGGATCGGCCGCGGGACCACGGCGTTCGCCGTGGCTGACAGCGACGGCAACATGATCGCGGTCACCCAGACGTTGAGTACCTGGGGCGGCACGTTCTACGTATCCGAAGGGCTCGGCTTCCTTTATAACAATCACCTCCGATTCGGCGGGGGCGGCCCCCCCGGACGCTTCCTTCCGCTGGCGCGCTCATCGTCGACGAGCGTGCCGACGCTGCTGTTCAGGAAGGCGCCCGACGGGGCCGCGGGACCGGGCACCCCGATGCTCGCCGTCGCGGCCGCAGGTAATGCCTGGATACCGGCGTCGGTGTATGACGTCATTCTCAACATCGTCGACGGCGGCATGGGCGCGCAGCGCGCGATCGAGGCACCGAGGTTCCTGGTTGGCCGGGACCCGCTCGACAACGCTGTCGGCCGCATGCAGATAGAAGACCGGTTTCCCGCGCACATGCTTCGGGACCTGATGAACCGCGGTCATCGTTTCACGAAGATCGGCCGGAAGGGGGAGCTCAGGTACGGGTACGCTGCCGCCGTTCTCGTCGACGTTGCCAAAGGCGAGGTTCAAGGGGGCGCGGAACCGCGCCGCTCTCACGCTGCCTCGGGGGTCCGTCAGTAGCAGCCGCGAGGGTACGCCCTCAGATCGTCAAGGCCGACTGGGTATCTGTCGACACCATCCCGGTGTCGGAGACGAGAGCCTGCCCGGGCGTCTCCAGGAGGCCGGCAAACAGCTGCCAGAGCATGTCGGGTCTGTCGCCGAGTACTTCGAACAGATCGTCGCGATCGATCTGAAGCGCGACGCCGCTTTGCGTCACACGGGCGTTCTGGCCGACGCTTGGGCCGGCGAGCGCCACGAACGATCCGATCACATCTCCACCCCGCGCGACCGCGGCAGGCCGGGCGTCGTTCGCTTCGAGCTCGACTTCTCCCGACATGATCAGCCAGGTGGCTGGTCGTTCCGTCGCTTTGAAGAGTTGCGCACCCGCCTTCATGTCGACGGTTCGGGTGATCCGTGCGAGATGTTGGGCTTCCTGAGCCGAGAAGTGGCGGAAGACGCCGACGCGCTGAATGGCGAGCACCTTCTCGACCGGCTGCAGACCCTCGACGGCCAGTTGCTGCAGGTCGGTCGCCGCACCGCTCGCGAAGACCTCTTTCCGCCCTGATCTCCGAGCGCGGTCCGCCATGGTCGCGAACAGGCCTCGCACGAGCTCAGGATTGTAGGCGAGCTGCGTTCTCAGTTCCTCAGTGGTCAGCGCCAGCGTGACCGCGACACCGGCCGTCCGCGCGCTCCGACGCATCGGCTTCGACTGGAGTGCTTCGAGGAAGCCCAGTGCGGCTGGCGCCGACACCGTCTCCGGCGGACGGTTGCCACCGGTGATCGTGACCTGCCCGTCGAGCAGGACGTGCAGCATTTCCGGCACGGAGCGCTCGGCGATCAGGGTGGTTCCCGCTTCGTGACGGATCTGCCGTGCGGCCCCGGCGATCCGGAACAACTCGTCGATCGACACCGACGAGAACAGCGGGAGTGCGCGCAGTTCGGAGGCGAGGACGGCCGCGGGCAGCGGTTCCAGCCAGAGTTCGCGGCGGCGTTCCGCGGGCATCCGGTGTTCGGCGAGCGCCCACGAGGCAGCCTCGAAGACGAACCAGTCCCGCACGTCGCGATGTGCCAGCACGTGCTCGATGTCGCCCGCGAGCGCCCAGACTTTTCGCTGTCGAACGAGCTCGATGGCGCACGCCGAAATCACCTGGTCGTCGTCATTGATCAACTGCAGCAGCGTCTCTTCCAGGTCGCGCGGCCGGGTCCGGATCAGCACGTTCCCGCGACGCACCTGCTCGCCGACCGGCAGGTCCTCGAGGATCGGCATCACCATCTTGCGGATGGCGCCAGTCAGCAGGTTGTCGAGGTACTCGGATGCGCTGGCCCGGTTGCGCGCGTCGCCGTGCGCCAGCGTCCACTGTGCGGCCGCGATGTCGGACGGCGGGAAGATCAAGGCGAGAAGCTGGTAGATGCGGTCGCGGCCTCGACCGATCTTCTCGCGGAGACCCGTGGCGATGAGGGATGTGTCGTCGACGTCGGCGCGGGTCGCCAGATTGCGGCCGAGCGACAGATACATGAAGAACTGCCGCGCTTCCCGCAGCAGTGCGGCCTCGATCTTGTCGGCGGGGAACTTCAACCCGTCGACCTCCCGGCGAAGGCGGCCGAGCGCCGCCATCACCTTGTACCGCAGGAAGCGGTCGGGATCCTCCAGGCGCGACACCAGGGCGTCGACGGATTTCTGCGCCGGGATCAGAGCGACCGTACTGGGGATGTGCCGGCGAATCCAGACATCCTCGTTCTCGTCACCCATGAAGTGGGCGAGCGTGTCGATGACCGGTTGGCCGTAGCCGACCAGCACGCTGCGGGCCCGCCCCTTGAGGTGGCGGTTCCGGAGAAGGCTGACGAGCGCGGGCACGAAGAGGTAATCGGCGGTGCCGGTCTTGCCCACGCTTTCCATCGCTTCGTCCGCGACTTCGGAAGACGGGTCGTACATCAGGGGGATGAGCAGTCGCTGGAAACGGGGCTCCTTCACGTGGCCGAGGGCGGCCGCGACCTCTCGTCGGGCCGTGCGCGTGTCGTCGGCGATCCCGGAGACGATCTCTCCGAGGGTCGCTTCCGCGGCGGCGACGTCTCCAGGGTTCTGGCTCGATGCCAGCGCGACCGCGGCGGTGGCGCGGATGCGCGGATCCTGGTCGGCCAGCATCGGCCTCGCCAGAGTCGCCGCGTCTTCATGGGCGATCGCGCCGAGTGCGCGCAAGGCCGCCGCCTGTACGCCCGGGTGGGGGTCCGCAAGCGCGCGGCGTACCTGGGGAACCCACTGCGTGGCGATGTCGCTGCGCGCTTCGCCGATGGCCCGGAGCGCGCGTTCCCGGACTTCGGGCGCCTCGTGAAAGAGGAGCAGGGGAGTGACGAGGCTCGACTTCTCGAGCGACTCGAGCATGTCGATGGCGTACACCACCCGCGCCGGCTGCGGGTGGGACAATTCCTGCACCAGTGTTTCGACAGTCGACAGGTCCGCTCCGCTCAGGCGCAGTTCGGCCGGCCTGAGATCACGACGTTCGATGCTCTGACGGAATGCTGCAAGATACCCGCGGCGCGCCCTGAACGACATGAAGATCCAGAGCGCCATCACGCTCAGGCTGGCGTAGCTCAGTTGCTGCCAGTTCAGGTTCAATCCCCACGGCTGAACCAGGACGAGCAGCAGCAGGGCGCCGCCCGCTTTGGCCATGCGGTCGACCGTGACGTCCACGAACGACTTCGCCTTCACCTTCAGATCGCCCGGCAGGGGAAGGAAGAGGATCTCGCGGGTTGTCTTGTCAACGGTGTAGCGCAGAGACTGATCGAGCACGCGCGCGAGTCCCGGTGCCCAGAGGGCAGCGTTGAACAGCATCACCACCGCACTTGCGCCCAGGCTCACCGGCAGCACCATCAGCGCGAAACCGATGCCCAGGTATCGGTGGATCTTGCTCGTCAGCCAGATCTGGATGATGAACCCGATCGTGGAGGTCCAGAGCTGGACCTTGGCGAGGAAGATCGTGATCGAATCCGTCGCGCCCGCGCCCTTGGCGGCTTCCGCTGCCATGTTCAGTTGCTGTTCGATGATCGCAGCTCCAACCGCGGCGAAGCTGATGACGAGCGCGATGATCTGCAGGTGCTTCGAATCGCGCAGAAGGCCGAGCGCCTCGGTGAAGCCGACCCCTTTTTCCTCCTTGGCCGCAGCGGCTACGTCTGCAGGATCCGCCTGGGTGCGGCGAAGGATCGTCCACACCAGCAGTGCGCACAACACCAGCATGCCGCTGCTGATCAGCAACATATTGGTGGTGCCGATGTCGTCGGTGAATGTCTGCAGAATGAACGAGCCGGCCATGCCGCCAAGCGGGGCGCCCCCGCCGATGAACCCGAACAGACGCTTGGCCTGGCGGGCGTCGTAGACCAGGTTGGCGACCGTCCAGAACTGGCTGATGAGAAGAATGCCGAGGATCAATCCAACCAGGTAGAACGCCGCCGACGTCCACCGCGCATTCGTCTGGAAGAGAAACCAGAACGCGATGAGCAGCCCGGCCATCCCGACCTGCGTGATCGCGAGGGCGCCCCGCCTGGGCAGCCGTGCGATCAGCCAGGAGTAGCCGGTCATCAGCACCCCGATGAGGAGGCCGGCGACCAGCAGGACGTACGGCAGGTTGTCGGCGCCCAGATCGCTGATGTATTTCGACCGCGTGACGGGCTTGAGAACGTTGTAGGCCGTCATGGCAAGGAAGGAGTAGGTGAACATCAGGACCATCCCGACGCTCTCTTCCTTGCGCACCTCCACAAGCGGTGAAAGCGCACGCTGTATCAGGGACATGGGCACAGCCTAAGCGATCGTGCAACCTGAAGTAAACTCAGCGTCATCCATGCTCCTTCGGCTTCGGCGGTTCCTCGACGTCCGGGCGGGCGAAGGGCTGCCGGTGCTGCTCTCGTTCCTGTACGTCGCGTGCGTCGTCGCGGCGTTCCTGCTGGCCAAACCGATACGCAACGGCCTGTATATCCGGGAGTACGGCCCGAACGCGCTCGTCTATGCCTATGCGGCCGTGCCGCTGGCGCTCTGGATGTTCGTCCCGGTTTACACCGCCGTCGTGGCGCGGGTGGGGACCCGGATGGCGACCGTCGGCACGCTCACGTTCTTCAGCCTCAATGTCATGGCGTTCTGGGCGGCATTCCGCTGGGCGCCGTTCGAGTTGCTCCCGGCGATCTTCTACGTCTGGGTCAATTGCCTCGGCGTCATCGCTCCTGTCCAGGCGTGGAGCTTCGCGAACTCGCTCTTCGACGCCCGGCAAGCGCGACGCCTGTTCGGGCTGATCGGCGCCGGCGCGTCGTTCGGCGCCGTCGCAGGCGGCCTGCTGGCGCGCTACCTCGTGGCACCGGTGGGCGGAGCGGTCAACCTGCTGCTGGTCCTCGCGGCGCTGCTCCTGGCCGGGGCCGTGATCGTCGCCGTCGCGTCCCGTCGCCTGAGGCGCCGGGGTCCGTCCGTGAGGCGGCGCCAGCAGCCGTTGACCTTCACCGAAACCCTGACGGCCATCGGCTCGAGCCGGTATCTGCGCCTGCTCGCTGCGCTCGTCCTGCTCGTGGCCGTGGCGACGCAGTGGACGACTTTCCAGTTGAGTGTGGTGGCGGACCGGCGCTTCGGCGGTAACGCAGACGCCATCACACGTTTTTTCGGCACGTTCAATTTCATCCTCGGTGGGTCGGCCTTCGTGCTCCAGTTGCTGCTGACCGGACCGCTGCTCAAGCGGATGGGCGTCACCGCCGTCGTGCTGGTCTTGCCGCTCACGCTCACCTGTGCGACCGCGATCACTTTCGCGTTCCCTGTCTTCCTGGCCGTCCTGCTGACCAACGCAGGGGACCAGGGGCTGCGTTTCTCGATCGACAAGGCCGCGTATGAGCTCCTCTATCTGCCGATCCCTCCCGGTCAGCGACAGTCGATCAAGAATGCGCTCGACATCATCGGTAACCGGATTGCTGACGCGCTTGGCGGCGTCATCCTCGGGTTGGCCACCGGGGGCTTCCTGATGCTACCGGGCGCCGGCCTCGGCCTGAGAGGTACGGCGGCCATGATCTTCGCCGTGACGGTAGCCTGGTCGGTGGTCGCCTGGCGGCTGCGCGGCGCCTATGTCACGGCCATCGAGCACAGCATTCACCAGCACCGGATCGATACGGAGCGGCTCTCGGCCGCCAAGCTGGGGGCGTCCCTGCGCGAGACGCTGGCGGCCAGGCTGCGGTCCGATCAACCGCAGGTCGTGGCGGACACGCTCGAGGCTATTTCCCGGCTGAAGATCTCAGCGCCGAGTAACCTGCTGCACGCACTGCTGGCGCACACCGACCCTGGCGTGCGCGCGCGCGTGCTGTCGGTCCTGGCCGCCACCGGCGACCGGACGGCAGCCCTTTTCGCCGAGCGGCTGTTGCGCGATCCCGACTTGAACGTGCGCACGCAGGCACTGTTGTATCTCGCCCGCGGCGGAGGATTCGATCCGCTGGAGCGGATCGAGGAAATCGGCGCTTTCGCGGGTTTCTCGATCCGCGCGGCGATGGTGGCGTTTCTCGCCGCGCCCGGCCCCACCCGGAACGAGGAGGCGGCGCGCGTTCTGCTGGGGCAGATGGCTGGATCAGACGAGCCGCGCGATCGGGCGGAAGCCGCGAGAGTTCTGGCGATCATCCCGGATCCCCCGGCGGATCTGCTCACCGCCCTGATCCAGGACGAGGATGCAGACGTTGCCGAACAGGCGATGGCCACCGCGCACTCGGTTGGCGCCACGGATGCGGTCGCCGCGCTCGGAGCGGCACTGGTCTCGGGTCTGTTCGAGGCGGGCGCGCCGTTGCGTCAGCGGCTGATTTCGGCCTTGAACAAGCTGAAGCACCGCAATCCGAACATCACGCTGGACGTCACGCTCATCGAATTGCTGCTCGCCGCCGAGATCGCCGGCCATTACCGGTCCTACCAGGTACTGGAGCCGCTGGACCCCGCGCGCAATGGGCATGAAAAAGTCATCGCGGCCCTCCGGCACTCGATGGAACAGGAACTGGAGCGCATTTTCAGGCTCATTGCGTTGCTCTCGTCGGCCACCTCGCTGCACGACGCCTATGTCGGGGTTCGATCCGCCAATCAGCTGGTGCGCGCGAATGCGCTGGAGTACCTGGAGAACGTGCTGAAGCCGGAGCTTCGGGCGGTGCTGCTGCCGCTCATCGACGGGCAGGTAACCGATCGCGAACGCGCGGTACTCGCAGAAAAACTCGTCGGTCCGCCGCTGATGAACTCCGAGCAGGCGGTCGCCGTGCTTCTGACCAGCGATGACCCGTGGTTGCGGTCGCGCGCAGAAATCGCCGCGAACCGTGCCGCCGATACGCCCGAAGAGGAGGAGGCCTACGCGCCCGAGCCCGCAGGCATGAGCACCAGCCTCGGTGCCGGGTGACGCGGCGCGCCGGTGCTTGAAGGTCAGTCCGGCATCGGCGGCAACGCGCGCTTGTGGTCGCTGGCGCGCGCAAGCCGCTCGATCCGCAGCCCCAGTACGTCGGAGATTGTCTCGGGACCCCGGGTCAAGTAGCCCTCGAGGTCGGCGTAGGTAAACCCCATTTCGTCCTCATCCGTCTGCCCCACCCACAAACCAGCGCTCGGTGCCTTGTCGATGATCTCGGAAGGCACGTCCAGCTCGCGCGCCATCGTGCGCACGTCGCTTTTCAGGAGCCGGCCGATCGGGAGCATGTCCACGCCGCCGTCACCGTACTTCGTGAAGTAGCCGATCGAGAGCTCGCTCTTGTTTCCAGTACCGGCGACCAGGTAATTGAGCGAGTTCGCGACGAAGTACAGGCTCGTCATGCGCAACCGCGGCTTGATGTTGGCGATCGGGAGACGCGCCCGGATGTCGACCTCGTCTGCTGGCATGACGGGCTGCTGCTCTCTGGGGACTCGTTCCCGTGCGTCACGAAGATCGGCGACGAGACGGTCGTAAGCAGGGGCGAGGTCCACCTTGATGGTCGCGACCCCAAAGTGATCAGCCGTGAGCCTCGCATGTGTTTCGTCATCGGGGTCGCTGTGACAGGGCATCAGCACGCCGACCACCTGGCCGGGAGTGGCCATCGCCGCCAGGCCGATGACGACGGCTGAATCGATCCCGCCGCTGAGACCGACGACGATGCCCCGGCCGCCGGCTGCCGCGACCTGTTCCTTCATCCATTCCGCGATCTCTCTCGACCGTGTCTGCATCGTCTTCCCTCCCCGCCGTCCTGGACACTAGACCGGCGCCTGCCGCTCCATGATTCTGAGGAACGCATCGACGAGAGCAGGATCGAACTGATGGCCGCGTTGCCGGTCGATTTCGGCGATGGCCTCGGTGATCGGCCATGCTTCCTTGTAAGGCCGCGGCTGTGTCAGCGCGTCGAACACGTCCGCCACCGCCACGATCCGTCCGGGGAGCGGGATCGCATCCCGCATCATGCCGGCGTAGCCGTCTCCATCCCAGCGTTCATGGTGGCTGAAGGCGATTTCCTCCGCAAGCCGCAGGATCGGGAAACGGCTGCCGGAAAGAATACGCGCGCCGATCGCCGTATGAGTCTTCACGAGGTTGAACTCGTCAGCCGTCAGCTTTCCGAGTTTCAACAGGATCGCGTCCGGAACTCCGATCTTGCCGACATCGTGCAGGGGAGCCGCTCTGCGGATCAGTGAGACCTGCGCATCCGACAGCCCCATCTGCTTGGCGATGAGCGCGGCCGTCTGTCCCACCCGTTCCGTGTGCTGCCCCGTGTTGTCGTCCCGGAACTCGGCGGCCTTTGCCAGGCGTTCGATGATCTCGAACTGCGCGGCTTCGAGCTCGCGCGTCCGCTCCCGTACTTTCGCCTCGAGCATCTGGTTCTGGTTCTGGATCTGCAGATAAAGGAAGCGGGTCTCGAGCAGGGTTCCGATTCGCAGCAGCACCTCGTCGCTGCTGAAGGGCTTGTGGAGAAAGTCCTTGGCTCCGCGCGACAGCGCGTCACGCCGCGCTTCTGCCGAGAGGTCCCCGGTCAGCATCAGGATCGGCAGATAGGTGGCTTCGGCGATCTGGTTCAACTGCTCCATGACCCCCAGGCCGTCCAGGTGCGGCATGTGCAGATCGAGCAGGATCAGGTCCGGACGGAACTCCACGTACAACGCGGAAGCCTCGCGCGGGTCGCTGGTGGCCTGGATCCGCGTGAAGCCCGCCCGTTCCAGCAACCGGCGCAGCAGCTCGATGTTTGTCGGTTCGTCATCGACGATGAGGATGCGGGCTCGACTGAACAGTTGTTGGGGCATGGACCTCGCTGTTAGCCTCCCGTCAGAAAACGACCGACGAACCGGCATTCGTGATGCTTTCAGCCGCGGGCGACTCGGGCCATTCCACCGCCGGCCCCGCGGTATACGACGCATGCGCCAGCTCGGACTGGAACAATGCGGTTTGTGAAGCATAGAACACCAGCTTCAGGTAGTGCCGCCCGACGATGTAGGCCTGCCCGAGCAGCAGGACCGACCACAGGCCGATGCCGGCACCTGGCGCGCCGGGTGACAGCAGCGCGTAGAGCGCGAGCAACGTCATGAAGGCGAGGCCGTTGACGACGTAAAGACCGATCACCTGTGACGAGTGTCCGCGCACGAAGCGCGCACCTGCCGATAGGGCGCCGAGGGCACTCCGCCGGTCCTCGACGACGATTCTGATCCGGGCGTAATCGAACACCACGTTGAAAACGATCAGCACCGCACCGAAGATGAGATACCCCGCGAGCCGGATGAGAAATGCGACTCGTTCGGACGTGAGATCCCGAACCAGGACGGGATAGATCTTCGAAAACAACCATTCGTGCACGGTTGAAAAGAGAACGTAATACACCAGGCCGACGAAAACGCCAAGGCGCAGAAACCGCCAGAAATGGGTGCCGGCCGCCGCGAAGAATCCGTGGGTGCGCGTGCGGCGGTTGCGCGCCAGCCGGTCGATTACCCCTCCACTGAGGAAGGCCCAGAGGAGCAACCAGGCCACGGTGACGCCCGCGATCGTGGCAGCCATCGGCCGGTTGTCGAGCAGTGCATCCAGGTTATCGAGGACGGCTCCGAAGCCGATGATCGACGGCGTGAACGTCGCGCCGAGGCCGGCCGTCTGCCCGAGGAACTCCTGCCACCACCGATAGTCTGCGCCGGCGGCGGCCGTCTCTGCCACCAAGCTTCGAGCGAAGTGCGCCGCCAACAGGCCGCGCAAGGCGACCGACAGAGGCAGCGCGACGAGCAATGTCACGAGGCACATTCCAGGTAGCAGCATTGGCGCGCCATGAACCCGGCGCATCCCGTCGCGGAAGGCGGCTGCCACGCTCATCTCAGACAAAGAACCCGTAGGTGAGGAGATGGTCCTGGAGCCAGATCAGCCACGCGAGGGACCATTTTGTCGCTGCCGCCAGGCCCTGCGGGCGCAACGAAGCGGAGTTGTTGGTGGTGTCGACATCGAGTACGAGCACGCGGTCAGGATCGACCTCGACCGACACCGCGCGGGATGGTCCGTCGGCCTCGAATGCCTTCCAGCGGTCGCGCCCGTCCCACCGCCACCGTTGCTCCTCACCCGTCTCGAACCGTACCCGGACGTCCACCGGGAAGATGCCCTCACCCAGTCGACGGACGACCGCAGTCGTGTGAAAGGCGGCGGGAGCGCTTCGCGCGGCCTCGAAGTCGTGAGTGCCGCTGTCGCCGAAGATCCCCCGCGCGGTGGCCGCCTCGCTGCGGAAGACATCGACCGAGTAGTCGAAAACATTGGAGCTGCGATGCACCTGGTCGAAGAACCACGTCAGATCCTGGCCGCTGACCTCGTTGGCCACGGCGAAGAAGTCAGCAGGACGCGGATGCTTGAACGCGTATCGCGAGAAATACGTGGAGAGAATGCGCTGGACCGTCTCCCATCCGAGCATCCGCTCCAGGGTATGCAGCCACAGCGCGGTCTTGTTATACGTAATAGCGCTGGCGGAAGCAGGCCAGTAACGCCAGGTCGGAGTGGACTGATCGTCGTTCTTCGCCACGGCGCGGAAAGCAGGCATCCGGTTGCCGTCCGCAGCTCGCGTCAACGGCAGATCCTTGAAAACCCACGGCAGGAAATCGCCGAAATACCGCTTGGCGTAGAAATGCGGGTAGAAGGCCTGCTCCATCACGCGCGCGGTGGAATAAGTGTTCAGGCCCTCGTCGAGCCAGGCATCCTCGAACTCGTTGGTCGCGACGATGCCATACCAGAACTGGTGACCGGCTTCGTGGACTGTCACGCTCTCCGGCTGTGCAGCACCCGGAGGCGCGATCCAGCGCGTGCCTGCGGTGAAGAGTGTCGGGTACTCCATGCCCCCGGCGCTGCTCTGCCAGGCGGGGTCGACGACCGTGATGTGGCCGTAGGGGTAGGGACCGTACCACTCGCCGTACGAGCGAAGCGCGGCACGCGTGGCCTCGAAGTGGCGCTC
>JACDBQ010000030.1 GCA_013694845.1 Acidobacteriota bacterium | reverse complement strand
CCTGTTTGATGATTCGTTCGGCGTCGGCCACTGCCGACTGGAGCGTCAGCTGCGCCGAGCGGCGCCGCCCCGCGGCGCCCCGGAGGAGCAGCCCCACGCCGGCCGCGCTGGCGAGCAAGAGAAGGAGAGCGGCAAGACCCGTAGGTGTGCCCATGCAGGCGCCCCGGCAAAAAACCGCACGAGGTCAGCCTCGTGCGGAGGTCACTTCACGTTCAGATTGCAGGAGAAAACGAAAGAAGGCCCCCGCTTTGCCGTGTGGGGAGGTCGAATGAACCTGCTAGAGCAGGTGGAACCGCTGCACAAGCCGCGCTTTAGGCTTCCTCTTACAGAGGCATGCACACCACGCAGCGTCGCGATTCACTTGGGATGAAACATCGGCTCAAACGAGCCTCCGAGCCATCACGCACAAAGCAGGGAACTCGAACCCTGTATCAATCTTACAGCAGAGCGGAACGGGTTGCAGGGAAATTGCGGGAGTCGTGTCAGCGGGCGGCGGCTTCGCTGTGGTCGAGGCCGAGCGCGAGATCGACCATGCGTTCGAGCTCTTCGGCCCTGGACGTGATCGAATCCCGGCGCTGCCGCTCGTCGGCTTGAACCTTGAAACACTCGTCGGCGATGTTCAGGGCAGCCAGGACCGCGATCTTGAGCGAGTCGCCAGCGCTCGTTTCCCGCGACGCGGCGCGCATTTTCTGATCGACGTAAGCAGCGAGCTCCGCCACATACGCCGGGTCGAGACCGCTGCGGATCGGATACTGCTGCCCGTGGATCTCGACGTGCACGACGCGGGACGGGACGTCCTGCTCCATGAAATTACAGGTTGAGCGTTTCGATCTGATCGAGCATCTCGCTCACGCGGGTCCTGATCAGGTCTCGTTCCTCGCGAAGCGCCGAGAGCTCCATCCCGGTCCCTTCCGCCTCGGCCACCCGGGCCCGCAACGTCTCGAGCTCGCGGGCGAGCCGCGCGTTGTCTTCAGAGGCGCTTGCGCTCTCGGCCCGCAGCCGGTCGATCATTCCGACCAGCATCCTGACTTTCTCTTCGAGCCGATCGATCGGTTCGAGGTCCACTCCGCGTGCAACTGCGACTTTCGCCAATTTCGTGTTCTCCCGACGATGCAGGCCTGAAAGGCCTGCGCTTCGCCGTCAACTCTTCAGAACCCTGGAACCTTAACGCCGCTGCGCACCGTGCTCGCGCTCGAGCGCGGCGACGATGATGTTCATCGCCGCTTCGACTTCGTCATCGGTCAGGGTGCGGTCCTGCGATCGGAACGTCAGCCGAAACGACAGGCTCACGCGGCCGTCCGGAACGCCCTTTCCCTGGTAACGATCGAACTCGACGATCGCTTGCAGCGAAGCCGGGGCTGCCGAACGGATAGTGCCACGAACGGCAGCAGCAGGCAAGGCTTCGCCAACCAGAATCGACACGTCGCGCAGGATGGACGGGAACTTCGGCAACGTCTCGGCGCGCAGCTCGCGCTCGGGCGTGCGCAGCCCAAGCGCATCCATATCGAGCTCGGCAACATAGACCTCCTCGCCGGGTGGGATGCCGCGGGTTTCGGCGATCGAAGGCCTGAGCTGCCCGAGTACCCCGAGCGTTACTTCTCCGGAGCGCACGATTGCCGCGCGGCCGCCGACGAGAAAGGCGGTGTCGCCGGCGACGAACTCGGCGTCTTTGATCCCGAGCGTCGAGCACACCACTTCGACGACGCCCTTCATATCGAAGAAATCCGCCGATCGGTGCTCGGCAGACCAGTGCGGGTTGTGCCCGCCGCCGGACCACACCAGCGCCACGGCGCGCCCCTCACCTTCTGATGTGAACCGGCTGCCTGTTTCGAACAGGCGAACGTCCTTCCGCCCGCGCCGCCGGTTGTGCGAGCACGAGTCCACCAATCCTGGCAGCAGAGAAGGGCGGAGGACGGCGAATTTCTCTGACAGCGGATTGGCTATGCCGGCCGGATCGGTGCCTGGTGGGCAGAAGGGGCCGGCGGCGTCGCGCTCGATGAACGCGAACGTCATGGATTCTGACAAGCCCGACGCCGCCAGCACGGAGCGGAGGCGGCGATCACGGTCGATGCGCGGATCCGGCGCTCGTTGCGCCGTGGTCAGAATGGGGAACGTCGTCGGCAGGCGGTCGAATCCGTAATGGCGGCCGACCTCTTCGATCAGGTCGACCTCCCGGGCCACGTCGGGGCGGAAGGTCGGCACCGTCACCTGCCAGCGATCGTTCTTCTGCACCCTGACCGTGAAGCCGAGGCCCGTGAGAATCCGCGCGACGTCGGCAGCCGGTACGTGCAGGCCAAGCACGCGGGCGATCCGCTGTCCGCGGAGCGACAAGTCGAGCGGTGTTCTCGGTACTGGGCAGACATCGACGACATCGATGTCCTGTGTCCGCGAGGCGCCGATCTGTTCGAGCAGCTGGGCCGCTCGCGTGAGGCCGGCGACGGTCGAGCCGATGTCGCTGCCACGTTCGAAGCGCGTGGACGCCTCGGTCCTCAGGTTCAGGCGCCTGCTCGTCCTGCGGATCGATGCCGGCTGGAAGGACGCGCTTTCGAGGAGGATCCGTGTCGTTTTCGCGCTGATCTCCGAGTCCTGCCCGCCCATGACCCCGCCGATCGCGACCGGACGCCTGGCGTCCGCGATCACCAGCATTTCCGCCTCCAGGGTACGGGTAACGCCATCGAGTGTCGTGAGCGTTTCGCCGGACCGGGTGCGACGTATCGCCAGCCGACCGCCTGCGAGCCGCTCGAGGTCGAAGGCGTGCATGGGCTGTCCCATCTCGAGCATCACATAGTTGGTGACGTCGACGATGTTGTTGATCGGCCGGACGCCGGCGGCCTCGAGACGTTCCGCGAGCCACGACGGCGACGGACCGACTTGGACGTCGAACCACCGCGCGGAGTAGCGCGGACAGAGATCGGCGTCCTCGATCGTGATGCGCTCCGGGATCAGATCTCGATTTTTCGAGTCCGGCCCGAGA
>JACDBQ010000029.1 GCA_013694845.1 Acidobacteriota bacterium | reverse complement strand
ATCGGCGAGCGGACAGCCGAAGCGATCAAGATGGAGGTCGGCTCCGCGTTTCCACTCGAAGAGCGGATGACGATGGAGATCAAGGGGCGGCACCTGATCGAGGGGGTGCCAAAGACGATCACCATTTCGGACGAGGAGATCCGCGAGGCACTCGCAGAGACCGTGAACGTCATCGTCGACGCCGTACGGGTTGCCCTCGAACGGACGCCACCCGAACTTTCCGCCGACATCGTCGACCGCGGCATCGTCCTGACCGGCGGGGGATCGCTGCTCAAGAATCTCGACAAGCGCCTCCGGGAGGAGACAGGGCTGCCGCTGGCCATGGCCGAGGATCCGTTGTCGAGCGTCGTGCTCGGCGCCGGGAAGATGCTCTCGGACTTCAACCTCCTGCGCAAGATCTCGATCGATTGACCGTGACCGGTACCGGGATGCGGAATGCGGGTTGCGGGATGCGGAAATGCCTGCTCTGAATCTACCGCCCCGGTTTTTCGCACCCCGCATCCCGTACCCCGCATCCCGGCCATGCTAGACATCCGTAAACGCACCGGCTGGATCTTCCTGATCGTGATCGTCGCGCAGGTGCTGCTCGTCTCGGCGCAGGTGCAAACCCGTTCGGGGGTGCCGGTGATGGAAGCCGTGTCCTTCGGCGCGTTCGCGAAGGTGCAGGGGGTTACGTCGTCGGCGGTGCGGGGTGTGCGCGACGTGTGGAGCAACTACGCGGAACTGCGGGGGGCACGGGACGAGAACCAGTGGCTGAAGCAGCGGCTGGCCGAGCTCGAGATCCGGCTGCAGGAGCAGCGCGCCCTGGCGGCGCGCACGACCAGGCTGCAGGAGCTGCTGACGCTGCAGCAGGCGACAGAGCTTCCCACCGTGGCGGCGGACGTCATCGGCGGCAATCCCAACGCGATGGCCGGCATCCGTGAGATCACGATCAGCCGGGGCACCGCTGACGGCGTGCAGCCCGGGATGGCCGTCATGGCGCCGCGCGGCATTGTGGGCCGCGTCATCGGTCAGCCGGCGGCGCGGGCGTCGCGGGTTCAGCTGCTCATCGACCGGGATGCCGCCGCGGGTGCGCTGACGGAACGGTCGAGGGCCGGCGGGATGGCCGTCGGGATGGACCGGGATCCGCCCCTGGGCATGGAGCTCGTCGCCAATCTGCAGGATGTGAAGCCGGGAGACCTGGTCGTGACCTCCGGAGTCGACGGCATTTTTCCCAAGGGTTATGCGATCGGCTGGGTCGAAACGGCGCAACGTGGACCGGGGTTGTATCTGAACATCTCGGTCCGCCCGGCCGTCGACTTCAACAGCCTGGAAGAGGTGCTCGTCATCCTGGTGCCGCCGCGACCGGCGCTCTCGGAGGCGGAGACCAAGGCAGGGCCCGAGGGGCGGAAGTGAAGGTGATCGCGGTCGTCGCCGCACTTGTCCTGGCGCTGCTGTTCCAGACCACGCTGGCGGGGATGTCGTTCCGCGGCGGCACGCTGGTGAATTTCGTGCTGATCGCGGTGATCTGCGTGGCCCTGTCCTTCGGCGCGGTGACCGGGCTGCTGGCCGGTGCCGCCGGCGGGCTGGTGCAGGATGCCATCGCCGGTGGAGTCGTGGGCATCGGCGGGCTGTCGAAGACGATCGTCGGCTTCTTCGTGGGGGTCGTCGGTGCGCATTTCATCGTGTCGCAGCCGGCGCCCCGGTTCGTGATGTTCGTCGGGGGCACGGTGGTCCACGAGTTGTGCTTTCAGTCGCTCTACAACCTGCTCGAAGGCCGGGCGCCGCATTTCGCCTGGGGCACCCTGTTCACGCAGGCGGCGATCAACGGCCTGATCGGGATCCTGGCGTTTCAGATCGTCGAAGGGGCGCCCGGGTTGATGCAGCGCCGTGAGTCAAGACGGGCGACCTTCGGGCGACGGAGGTTCTGATTGTGACACAACCAACCGGGGTCGATGATCGCCGGAGCCTGCACGTCAGGCTCAGCGTGGTGCAATACACGCTCGCGGTGGTGTTCTGTGCGCTGACCGTCAGTTTCTGGATCTTCCAGGTGGTGCAGCACGCGCAGTTCAAGGAGATCGCGGAAAGCCAGTACCTCCAGCGCGTGCCGCTCCCTGCGCCGCGCGGGTTGCTCATGGACCGCCACGGCACGATCCTCGTCGAGAACAAGGACAGCTTCAATATCGTGCTGCTGCGCGAGCGTGCGAAGGATATCGACCGGACGCTCGAGACGCTGGCGGCGGCGACCGGGGTCGAGGTGGGGCCGCTTCGCGAGATCGTCGAGCGGCGCCGCCGCGAGCCCGCCTATCGGCCGATCGTGCTGATCCCTGACGCAACGGAGCCGCAGGTGATCGCGATGCGGGCGCGGCGCCTGGAAATGCCCGGTGTCGAAGAGCTTCCGGTCCCGACCCGCCGCTACGGTGCGGACTTTGGGGCGCACCTGTTCGGATACGTCGGAGAAGTCACCGAGACGCAACTGCAACGGGCGGATTACAAGGAGCTGAACGCCGGAGCGATCGTCGGCCAGGCGGGCCTCGAGCACGCATACAACGCACTGCTCATGGGCACCGAGGGGGCCAAGGACGTGATCGTCAACAGCCGGGGGCGGGAGATCAAGGTCCTGGACCAGGAGCAGGCCGTCGTCGGGACACCGCTCCAGCTCACGATCGACGCCGACCTGCAGCAGTCTGCGGAAGACGGATTCAAGCACTACGGAATGGTCCACGCAGGCCGGCCGTACAACGGGGCGGCGGTCGTGCTCGACCCGCGGTCGGGCGAGGTGCTCAGCCTGGTCAGCCTGCCGGCGTACGACCCGAACAAGTTCGCCGTCGGGATCGATCGCGCCACCTGGGCGTCCCTGACCACCGACAAGGAGCGACCGCTCCAGAACCGCGCGCTGCAGGCGACCTATTCACCGGGATCCACCTTCAAGATCGTGGTCGCGACAGCCGCGATGGAAGAAGGGGTCGCGACCCCTGACTTCCGCGTTCACTGCAACGGCGGGGCGACGTTCTACGGACGCCGGTTCGCGTGCTGGAACAAGAGTGGGCATGGCTCGGTCGACATGCGCCACGCAATCGAGCAGTCGTGCAACGTCTACTTCTACACGTTGGGACAGATGCTCGGGGTCGATCGGATTCACAAGTGGGCCTCGGCGCTCGGTCTCGGTGAAATCAACGGCATCGACCTGCCGAACGAAGTGTCAGGGCTGGTGCCATCGGAGGCATGGAAACAGCGGGTCCGCAAGGAACGGTGGTACCCCGGTGAAACGATCTCCGTCGCGATCGGGCAGGGGCAGGTGAACGTGACCCCGCTCTCGCTCGCCGTCATGATGATGACGGTCGCCAACGGCGGGACACGGTATACGCCGCACCTGCTGAAGGGGGTCGACCGGGGTAAGGGTCTGGAGCCTTTTACTCCGCCTCCGCCGCGGTCGCAGGTCCGGATGAAGGATTCCACCGTCCGCGCGCTGCGCGAAGGTCTCTGGCTGGCGGTGAACGGCGCCGGCACTGCCGGGCGCGCCAGGCTCGAGGGGCGCGACGTATCCGGGAAGACGGGCACCGCACAGGTCATCTCCCTGACCGGTGCGCTCCGCGCTCGGGGCAAGATCGACGTGCGCGACCATGGCTGGTTCGTCTTCATGGCGCCGCGCGACAACCCCGTGCTCGCGGGCGTCATCTTCGCCGAACACGCGGAACACGGGTACTTTGGCGCATCCATCGCGAAGCACATCATCGACACCTACTTTGCGAAGCTGGAGGGGCGCCCGCTGCCCAAGCTCGAGAAACCGCCGGCGACGAACGTCATCGCGGCGGCAACACCGACGCCTCAGCGGAGCGGCGGAACCCAGTAACAGACTGCGAGTGTTATCGATAGACGTGCAACCAAATGTTTGAACGCCGCCTGTTCTTCCACATCGACTGGGCCCTTCTGTCGGCACTGCTGTGCATCGTCGGCATCGGCATCGCGATGATCTACAGCACCACCTACGTGACGACGCCGGGCGGGGGGCACGTCGGTCCCCAGGTGTGGACCCAGATTTACGCTCTGATCCTGGGAGTGATCGCTCTCGTGATCTTTCTGGCCATCGATTACCGGATGCTGGCCGAGCATTCCCTGTTCGTCTACGCCGGCCTGATCGGGCTCCTGGTCTTCGTGCTGTTCAAGGGCTCGACGCAGTTCGGCGCGCAGCGCTGGATCGCGCTGGGGCCGTTGAACCTGCAGCCCTCGGAGTTCGCGCGGCTGACAGTCGCGCTCATCCTGGCCATGTTCTTCGGCGAGAACCGGCGCGGCGCGCGCAACACCAGCGATCTGGTGATTGGCGGGTTCTTCACGCTCGTCCCGCTGCTGCTCATCGCCAAGCAACCGGATCTCGGAACCGCCGTGACGCTGTTGCCGGTCTTCTTCGGTGTGACCTACCTCGCGGGGCTTCGCATGCGGTTGCTCGGCGTCATCGTCCTGGCCGGTATTCTCATTGCCCCGCTCGCGTGGACGTTCGCGCTCGAGGACTACCAGAAGTCCCGCATCCAGATGTTCATCGACCCCAGCAAGGATCCGCGCGGGGCGGGGTATCAGACGATTCAGGCACGGATCACCGTCGGGTCCGGAGGCTTGACCGGCAAGGGATTCATGCAGGGCACCCAGAACCAGTACAAGTTCCTGCCCGTCGCCCACAACGATTTCATTTTCTCCGTCCTCGCCGAAGAACAGGGTTTCGTCGGGGTGCTGGCGGGGCTGGGCCTCTATTTGTTCGTGATTCTTCGGTCGCTGGAGGCGGCCAGGCTGGCTAAGGATCGGCTGGGCGCCTATCTGGTCGGCGGGATCATCGCCGGATTCTCCTTTCAGGTGATATACAACGTAGCTATGTCCGTCGGGCTGGCGCCCGTCAAGGGGATCACCCTCCCGCTCATGAGTTACGGCGGGTCGTCGCTCATCGCGACAATGGCAACTTTTGGCCTCATTCTCAACGTCAGGATGAGGCGTTTTACGAACTGACGTAGCAGGAATCGGGATGCGGGGTGCGGGGTGCGGCATGCGCTCCGGCACGCAGACCACTGACAGACAGGCACGATGACGCTCTGGTTTTTCGCGATCTTCGCGTGCTGGCTCGCCGGGCTCCTGCCTGGACGCGCCGGCGTGTACCCGGTCGCTCGCGGCCGAGCGCCGTCCCCTCATTTCCGGAGCTTCTTCCATGAACAAGGAGATGATCATCTCCTCCAACGGCCACGACACGCGCGTGGCCATTCTCGAGGACGACCAGGTCGTCGAGATCTTCATCGAGCGCGAGAATCAGCGGGGCGTGGTTGGCAACGTCTACAAGGGCCGGGTCTCGAAGGTGCTGCCCGGCATGCAGTCGTCCTTCGTTGATATCGGCTTAGAGCGCGACGCATTTCTCTACGTTTCCGAAGTCGTCACTCCCGCGGAGTTCGACCGGCTCGAGGGAAGCGATGACGACGAGGGGCCGACCGCCGTGCCGGTTCTGGGTGATGCCCCGGAACCGCCGCTCGAAGGGGCCGACCCGGTCGTGGCCGCTGTTCCCGCACCGATCGAACGGACGCTCGAGCGCCGATCGGGCAGCCGCGGATCGCGAGACTCGCGCGACGACAAAGACCGGCCCGAGGTGCGCATCGAGGACCTGCTGAAGGAAGGGCAGGAGGTGCTCGTCCAGGTGGTGAAAGAACCGCTCGGCACGAAGGGCGCCAGGCTCACCTCCCACGTGACGATGCCCGGACGGTTCCTGGTATTCATGCCGACCGTGGACCACGTCGGCGTCTCCCGCAAGATCGAATCGCGCGACGAGCGCGCCAGGCTCCGGGGCATCGTGAAAGAGTTCCGCGACGAACACGGATTCACGGGCGGCGTCATCATCCGGACCGCGGCCTCGGGCCGTTCGAAGGAAGACATCGTCAGCGATCTCTCCTATTTCCACCAGGTGTGGACCGAGATCCGCAGCCGCATGGAGACCCGGCGTCCGCCGGCGGTGCTGTTCCAGGAGCAGAGCCTGGTGACCAAGCTGCTGCGCGATCTGCTGACGGATGACTACTCCGCCATTCGCCTCGACAGCGACCAGGAGCATCGTCGCGTGCTGGCGCTGGTCGAACGGATCATGCCGAGCCTGATTTCGCGGGTGAAGCTCTACAGCAAGGACTTCCCGATCTTCGAGGAGTACGGCATCCAGGCCGAGATCGACAAGGCCCTGCGCAGCAAGGTCTGGTTGAAGTCGGGCGGGTACCTCGTCATCAACCAGACGGAGGCGCTGGTCGCGATCGACGTCAATACCGGACGCTACGTCGGGAAGAAATCGAGCGGCCGGCTCGAAGACACGATCGTGAAAACGAACCTGGAGGCGGTGAAGGAGATCGTGCGACAGATCAGGCTGCGCGATCTCGGCGGCATCATCGTGCTCGACCTGATCGACATGGAAGACAAGAAGAACCGTCAGAAGGTCTTCCAGGAGGTCGAGAAGGAGCTCCGCCGCGATCGGTCGCCGTCCAAGGCGCTGCAGGTGTCGGACTTCGGCCTGGTGATCGTGACCCGCAAACGGGTGAAGCAGAGTATCGAGCGTCAGCTCACCGACCCGTGCCCGTACTGCTCGGGCTCAGGCTCGATCAAGTCGGCCTCCACCATCTGCTACGAGATCCTGATCGAGATGAAGAAGATCGTCGGGGACATGGACAGCCAGGGCCTCATCCTGCGCGTCAACCCCGACATCGCGCGGGCGCTGAAGGAAGAGGAGAGCAGTGTCTTCCGCGACATGCAGAACGTGCTTGGCAAGACCATCACCCTCAAGCCCGACGCTCACCTGCATCACGAACAGTTCGATGTCATGGCTCAATAACTCAGGAAGCCAGGTTCCAAGGGGTTCCAATCGGTTCTGGGTTCCAATCGTCTCTTTCTAGCCGAACCTAGAACCGGTTGGAACCGCTGGAACCAACTGGAACCCCTTGGAACCTATTACTTGAAAGCTTATTTACTTTCCGAAGTCCCCGTTGCGAGATGAATCAAATAATGATTTCCCGCCTTGTTCACCCACACGCGCATGTATTCATTGCCGCGGAGCATCTGGACCTTGGATCCGCCGGCGCGCGGGGGAGCGTCTTTGGCTACCACTTTGACCTCGGCGGCGGGCACGATCGAGACGACTTCACGCCCTTTCACCGTGCTTCCCTGGACGAACTCTGCCCAGCGCTCGAGTGCCTCCGTTG
>JACDBQ010000022.1 GCA_013694845.1 Acidobacteriota bacterium | reverse complement strand
CCGATACTGACGATGGCGAAGCCGAGAAAGAACGGCTTGATCAGCCCCATCCAGACATCCTGGACATACAGACCGAGGACGACCGAATTCCAGTAGACCCCCGAGGCGACCTTGAGCTGGGTGATCGTGATCAGCCATGCGCCCAGCAGCCCGACCGCCACCGAGATACACGTCAGGAACGGCACCATGATCAGGCCCGCGAGGATGCGCGGCAGCACCAGTTTTCGGATCGGGTCGGTGCCAAGCGCGCGGAGCGCGGCGATCTGGTCCGTCACCATCATGGACCCAAGCTCCGCCGCGATCCCGGACCCTACCCGCCCGGCCACCATCAGCGCCGTCAGCACCGGGCCCAGCTCCTTAACCATCGAGGCGCTGACCAGCCGTCCGACCATCGAGCGGGCGCCGAACTGGTCGAGCGTGATGCCGGACTGCAATGCCAGCACCATCCCGGTGAACATCCCGGTGAGCAGGACGACGGTCATCGAGCCCACGCCGATGATGTCGAGCTGCTCGACGACGTCGCGGTAGTAGAACGGCCGGGTGACGCACGCGCGCGCCGCCTTGCCGACCATGCGCAGGTATTCCTGGAGCTCGAGGAGCCCGGCCTTCAGCCAGTGGTCCATCAGTTGCGGCTCCCCGCCAGGCCGAGGTCCCTGGACCGCAGCTGCTTGATACGGTCCCGCAGTTTCGCGGCCTTCTCGAACTCGAGATTAGCGGCCGCCGCCTTCATCTGCGCCTGGAGCGTGGTGATATGCGCGTCGAGCTCCGCATGCGTCCGGAAGGTGTCGCTGTCGTCGGCCGCGACGGTCACGTAATCGCGTTCGTAGACGCTCGACATGATCGCGTCGATGCTCTTCACGATCGAGGTCGGCGTGATGTCATGCTCGACGTTGTACGCCTCCTGTATCTGGCGACGGCGATCGGTCTCCGATATCGCGAGCTTCATGGAATCGGTCATCCGGTCGCCGTACATGAGGGCGCGCCCGTTGACGTGCCTGGCCGCGCGGCCGACGGTCTGAATCAGCGAGCCGGACGACCGGAGAAAGCCCTCCTTGTCGGCGTCGAGGATCGCGACCAGCGACACTTCGGGGAGGTCCAGGCCTTCGCGCAGCAGATTGATACCCACGAGCACGTCGAACTCACCGCGCCGCAGGTCGCGCAGGATCTGGATCCGTTCGAGCGTGTCGATGTCGGAATGGAGATAGCGGACCTTCACGCCGAGATCCTGGTAGTACTGGGTGAGGTCCTCCGCCATCCGTTTCGTCAGCGTCGTCACGAGCACCCGTTCGCTGCGGCCCGCACGTTCGCGGATCTCCCCCAGGAGGTCATCGATCTGGCCTCGCACCGGCCGCACCTCGATGACCGGATCGACCAACCCGGTCGGGCGGATGATCTGTTCGACGACTGAGCCCCCGGAGTGACGCAGCTCGTAGGGACCCGGAGTGGCCGACACGAACATCAACTGCCCGACCCGCGACTCCCACTCCTCGAAGTTGAGCGGCCGGTTGTCGAGCGCGGATGGCAGGCGAAAGCCGTAGGCGACGAGGACCTCCTTGCGCGACCGATCTCCGAAATACATGCCGCGGACCTGCGGCACCGTCTGGTGACTTTCGTCCACGATGGTGAGGGCGTCCGGCGGCAGGTAGTCGAGCAGCGTGGGCGGCGGCTGACCCGGAGCCCGACCGGTCAGGTGCCGGGCGTAGTTCTCGATGCCGTGACAGTAGCCGATCTCCTTGATCATCTCGAGGTCGAACATGGTCCGCTGGTGGAGGCGGTGCGCTTCGAGAACTTTCCCCTCGCTTTCGAGCTGTCCGCGGTACCAGTTCAGCTCCTCCTTGATCGTCTCGGCCGCCAGCTTCGTTCGGTCGCGAGACGTGACGAAGTGCGTCTTCGGGTAGATGGCGACCTTGTCGTGCCGCTTGAGCGTCTTGCCGGTGAGCGGGTCGAACGTGACGAGCTCGTCCACCTCGTCGCCGAACAGTTCGATCCGGACCGCCGTGTCCTCGTACGATGGACACACCTCGATGATGTCCCCGCGAACGCGAAAAACGCCGCGCGCGAACTCGTGGTCGTTCCGCTCGTACTGGATCTCGACCAGCTTGCGGAGGATCTGGTCCCGCTCGATGCGCTGACCGCGCTCGAGCGGCAGCATCATCCCGTAATACGCCTCGGGCGAACCGAGACCGTAGATGCATGAGACGCTCGCGACGATGATGACGTCCCGACGCTCGAACAGGGAGCGGGTGGCCGACAGCCGCATCCGATCGATCTCCTCGTTGATCGTGGCTTCCTTCTCGATGTACGAGTCGGTCGTCGGGACGTAGGCTTCCGGCTGGTAATAGTCGTAATAGCTGACGAAATATTCGACGGCGTTCTCAGGAAAGAAGCGGCGGAACTCCTGGTAGAGCTGAGCCGCCAGGGTCTTGTTATGGGCCATGACCAGGGTCGGGCGATTCACCCGCGCGATGCACTGCGCCATGGTGAAGGTCTTTCCCGAACCGGTGACTCCGAGCAGCACCTGCGCTTTGTCCCCGCGTTCGAGCCCTTCGACGAGCTCCTCGATGGCGTGGGCCTGGTCGCCGCGCAGCTCGAAATCGGTGACCAGCTTGAACCGGTCGTACTTGGAAGACATGTCAGGGATGCGATCTTCGCCGGACGGCAATCCCCGATCGTACCACAGGGAGCTCTGGCCTTTAGGCTCTGGGCTCTCGGCTCTCGCTGGCTTTCGACTTCATGGCCTCCGGTAACTGAAGCCTGAAGCCCAAAGCCGAACGCCTACCTATTGCTTGAACGCGGCGTAGTACCCAGGGCGGGTACGGATTCTGGCGTTCTTGAACTCGGGCTTCCTGACCAGACGGATCTTGACGTCCCGCCATGAGCCGTCCATCTTCTCGTTCGCGGACACGAAGCCGATGCTGTAGCGGCCGGAGATTTCACCCAGGATCTTTTCGTACATGCCGTCCAGATCCTTCGTGGATGTCGGAAAGAATGCCTGGCCGCCGGTCGCCGCGGCGAAGCGAGTCAGGACCTGCTGCTGATCCAGCCGGCCGCTGCCCTGGTGCTGGAGATAGCCGATCGAGTAGACCGTGACGTCCGAGGCTTTGAGCAGTTCCAGCAGCTCTCCCTGCTTGATCGCGCTCCGGGTATCGCCGCCGTCCGTGTACAGCACCAGGATCTTGTCCCCGTTGAGGCGTGACGCTCCGTCGAGGTGCACGCCGAGAGCGTCGTACAGGGCGGTGAAGCCGTCCGGCTTCCGGGAGCGGATCCGCTCGATCAGCCTCGGGAAGTCATCGGGACCGAACCGCGCGACGCGCACTTCGGTATCGAAGTCCGTCAGCGTGACGTCGGTGACGTTCTCGACGGTATTCAGGAACTTGATGGCGGCCGTGCGGACATCGCGGATGTCCTGGATCATGCTGCCGCTGTTGTCGATCATGA
>JACDBQ010000015.1 GCA_013694845.1 Acidobacteriota bacterium | reverse complement strand
CCCTTGCAATGGTCCGGCAGGCGGGCTCGGTGTTCGACGCAGAAGAACGCGGCGACATCGAACGCGGACTGCTGCAGGACGACCCGGCCGACGAGGCGTTGCCGACCTTCCCCGGGCGACGGCAGGTCGCAGCTGCCGCGCATCGACTCTGGAAGCTGAGCGTCGAACGTACCGACGCGTGGTCGATCAGCGACGCCGAGCTGGGGAATCCACGCTGACCGGAGGCTCGGGCGGCGTATCGATCAACCCTCCCGCCATCTCCACCTGGTTCGTCTCGGGCTGAGGCGCAGGCGGCCCCGTCCTCGTCGTCACCCGCAGTCGCACCTCGTTCAGCACCCGCAGTTCCCCGCTGTGAAAAAAGCCGGCGACGAACAGCAGCGCGCCGTACGTCGCCGAGGCGACGATCCCGTTGAGAAGGATCCCGACTACAGGCCCGATGCCGGCCGGCACCAGGGTCGTCGCAAGGAACGCGACTGCGCCTGCCGCGGCAATGCGCGCCAGCCGGCCCCACTCGTACGGGATCGGATAAACGCGCCAGGACAGCGTCACGGTCACGGCCGCCAGAGTCGCGTAGGCAATCGTCTGGGACCACGCCGCGCCGAGCGATCCGAAGCGAGGGATGAGGATCACGTTGGCGGTCACGCTGGCCGCGGCCGCGATCCCGGTCGCCAGCGGATAACGGGATGTCCGTCGCGTGATGATGAGCCCGATCGACCCGACCAGGTACAGGCCCTGGAACATGACCCCCAGCGCGATCCATGGCGTCACGGCTGCCGCCGCGTGGAACTCCGCTTCGGTCGTGAGGCGAATCAGATCAGGGGCAATCGCACACAGGATCGCCACCAGCAACACGAGCACGGCGACCACGTAGGTCGAGACCTTGCTGTAGATCTGCTTGGCATCCGGCTCCTTCATCACCCCGAGAAAGAACGGCGTCCAGGCGTACTCGAACGCGCTGAGAAACAGTTTCAAGGCCAGGCCGAAGGTGGCGCCGATCGAATACAAACCCACGTCGCGAAGCGTGGCGAAGGCGTTCAGGAAGTACCGGTCGGCGACCCCGATCACCTGGTGGGCGATGCTGTGGGGAATCCGAGGGAGACCGAAGCCCAGCGCCTGCCGCATGAGCGCCTTCGAGAACACCGGTCGGATCAGTGGGGCAAACCACCGAGTCATCACCAGCGTGAAGATCCCCGTCACCAGCACGTCCGCGACAACGATGCCGAGCACGCCCATCTGCAGGCCGATCACGAGCACCAGCCGGGCGACGAGAGTTCCCGCCGAACGTCCGAACACCAGGGCGATGAACGCTCGCGATTTCTCGTTGATCCGCAGGACCTGGAACGGGATGAAGTAGAACCCCACCACGAAGGTGTTCGCGATCATCAGCGCGATCAGAAGTGCCTGATCTCCATCGCCGAACAACCGGGCGCTGAGCCACCCGGATCCCCAGACCCCCAACCCGAGCAGCGAGCCATTTACCGCAACCAGGAAGAAGAAAATCGTGCTGGCAAGGCGCTGGCGGCCTGACTGATCGGCGCAATCGTAGTACATCCGCATGAACGCGGTGTCCACACCCCAGCGGAAGCAGATCTTCGCCACCGCTTCGATGGTGAGCAGCATCGCGATGACGCCGTAATCTTCGGGAGAGAGGTAGCGGGTGTAGACGGGAAGGAGCAGCAGGCTGACGAGCGACGTCGCGACGTCACCCAGTCCGTAGATGGCCAGGTTCCGGACGAGTCCTTTGATGCGCGCCAGCACGGGCCGATGCTAGCGCGTCACGTCGAAGACCCGGGCGGCGGTTCGAACCCTGCTCAGAGGGTGGTCACTTCCCAGCAGCCGACGCAGCACCGACAGGTCGGTGATGACCATGTCTCCGCCGGCACGACCGACCAGCTCCCGGATGACCGGGTTTTCGTGCTTCTCGAGCGCTTCGATCACGCCGATGGCGGCGGCAGGGTCGTAAGCCACCAGGAGCTTCGCGGCGCCAATCTGCACTTCAGGATCAGGGGCGCCGGCCAGTTCGCGCACAAGAGATCTCCACGCCTCGTCGGGTTGCGCGGCCAGGGCCTCCGCCGCCAGCAATCGGACCGGCGCAGAGGTGTTGGTCGCCATCTCCCGAAGAACCGGGACCCCGTCGTTCTGACCGATCCGGAGCAACGCACCGGCCGCCCGGGCGCGGACATACATGTTCCTGTCAGACAGCAGACCCTTCAACGATTCGACCGCGCTGGTGGCGTTGAGGCGCCCCAGGGCCTCCGCCGCCGCCGCTCGCACTTCTGACCGCTCGGAATCCAGTCGCGCCGCCACCGGCCCCACCGCGGCGGGCGTGCCGCTCGATCCCAGGGCCTCGATGACCGCAACGCCTCCGACTGGAGC
>JACDBQ010000013.1 GCA_013694845.1 Acidobacteriota bacterium | reverse complement strand
GACGAGAAGGAACTGCTCGAGTCCGTCGAGCGCGGTGACTGGAAGTCCGCCGGTGGTGGCAAGCGCGAGCGAACCCGCTCTCGCGGTACGCGAAGGCGACTTTTCGCAAGGATTGGCGGCTGAACATCCGGCTCTCGAGCAAGGACTTGGAGGCGATCCAGAAGCGAGCGCTCGCGGAAGGACTCCTTACCAGACGCTGATCGCGAGCCCGCTGCACAAGTACGCAGCGGGCCGGCTCAAAGAGGTGTAGTCCGTGCGCATCCAACGACGGTGCTTGGCGAGTAGCCCCGCTCAGGCGCCGCAGCGAATCACTGAAGCATGATCCCGCCCTCACGTATCTCGTCTGGTACAGTGAAACGCGCTTCGCACGAAGAACCCACGCATGACGGGACGAGCGGTCGGTGGGGCCAGCCATTCTGATGGCGTCACTCGCGTTGACCCCGCGCGGCCGCCTGCTGTTCACCGTCGCGGACGGCACTCTCCAATCGTCAGAGACGCTCTTGCGCAGGCTCGAGAGCGCCTTCCGTCGTGGGTCCGGTCGCGGACTCCTGGAACTCGGCGCCGCCGAAGTCGGGACCACGGTTCCAGCAGACTTGAGCTACTGGCGCGACTTCGGCGCGCGGTTGGTCACGACCATCTGCACGCATCCCGATCTCACGCCGCACCACACGCCCATCCCTGCGCCCACGCTCAGCGAGCTCGAAGCACTCGCGGCTGCGCCGCCGATGACCGGCGCCGAGTACCTCACTGCTGCGGTTCTCGAAACGCTCTGGACTGAGACATCGACTCGCTCGTCGAGCTCCTCCAGGGACGCCTCTCGAAGGGCGTGATGACGCCTCTCTGCGAGGAGAAAACGGGTCTGTTCCCGTCACCGAAGGACATCGTCTTCACGTGCAGTTGCCCGGACTGGGCGTCGATGTGCAAGCACGTAGCGGCGGTCCTGTACGGCATCGGCGCGCGATTGGATCGTCAACCGGAGCTGCTCTTCACCCTCCGCAAGGTCGATCAGCAGGACTTGATTGCGACGGCTGGATCCGATGTCTCGACAAGAGGCAAGCGACCAGCCGGCGCGAAGGTACTCGCGAGCGACGATCTGTCGGAACTGTTCGGCATCGAGATTGCGCCGGCCAAGCCGGCCGCGGCCCGCACAAACCTGAGGAAGCCGTCGACCGCGGTCCCTATTGTTGCGTCGTCCAGGCCGATGGGGCTGACCCCACCATCGAAGTCGAAGAAGATTGCGCCCACCAGCGGAGGTGGAAGGCGGCGGCTGACAATGAAGAAGCGACACGCGATCGCGGAGCGCATGCGCCAGTACTGGGCTGAGCGGAGAGCGAGGAAGCGGAAGGCTTCCGAGTCGCCGTGAATTGACCCATGGATGGGAAACGATTCGCCTCGGTACCGGAATCCCCAGCCGACGCCGATGGTGTCCGGAGAGTCGCGTCCGTGCGCGTCGAACCGGCGGGCGGTTCAGCTGACTAGCTCCAGTCCTCGACGCGTAGTCCCGGGACTCGGATCATGTGATCGACGTTGGCCGTGACGAGCGTGGCGTCGAGCGCGAGGGCATGTGCCGCAATCGCGGCATCGAAATCCTCGATCCGAGTTCCACGGCGTTCCAGTGTCGCCTTGATGCGGCCGAACTTCTGGCTGACGACATCGGTCCACTCGGCTCGTGGGAGCTCTGCGGACATGAGATCGAAGCGCGATTGCAGCGCCGTCCGGCGCTTCGACCGCGGCAGACGCTCGATGCCAAACGCGATCTCCGCAAGCACCGGTTGCGGTACGGCGACGTCGGCCGGCGCGGTTGCCGCCAGTCGTTCGACGACTGCCGCGGCGCCTTTCATGAGCGCCGACACGGCGTTGGTGTCCAGGACGTACATCACAGGTCGCGCGGTTTCTTCGAGCGCCGCGCCTGTGTCACGGCATCGAGCAGTGCGTCCGCAGCCGCGCTCGTCTCGCGGTCAACGTGTCGCAGTCGCTTCAGGAATTCTGGGGCCCAGCCCGAACGCACGCTCACCGCCTGCTCCAGGGCGCGAACGACCAGGCGGTTTCGGCTGATCCCGAGCGCCTTCGCGCGACGGTCCACCGACTTCAGCAACGGATCGGGAATGTGCACTGTTGTCGGCATGAATATGTTTATGAATATATCACGAATCAGGCCCAGTGGTGCCATATCCCTGGGACAGTCCTCCTTGGGAACCGACCGCACCGCGTCGCTGAAATGTTCGACGGTATGCCCGTCGTCCGGAAGACCCAACGTCGCGTTGCGGATGCGCTATACGGACGCTCGAGATGCCTCCCGCGAAACGGCTTCGATTGACGACCGCTACCCGCCTAAAGCGTATTCCGGCCCATCATGAACAGCCAACCCGGTCGAAGGTGAACACCGATTCCGGTCATCATGAACGTCGATTCCGGTGATCGTGAACGCCGGTTCTGGTCAAGCTGAGCGCTCGTCGGTGTAGCGGAGCGAGCTTGGATCCTTTCTGCCGAAGGAAGGTCCTGGATGGCGGCTACGAGGCTACCGATACGACGACTCCGCGAACTGCTTCGGCTCAAGTACGAGGCCGGTCTCAGCCACCGCGCCATTGCGCAGGCGTGCACGATGGGGCTGGGCACGGGTGACGACGTATCTGCAATGCGCGGCGGCCGCCGGTCTGGCGTGGCCGACGGCCACCGGATGTGTCTATGGCGATAGACAGATAGACTTCCGGCGAGGGAGCGGTCCGTGTCGCCGGCGACGACCGGAAGAGTTTGGGACGCCATGGAAATCGTGCCCGGCAGGGATTGCCGGACCTATGCTACCAAAGGCGAAGATAAGGCAAAGCGTAAATCTCTACCCGCCCGTCGGTCGTACGGCGCTTTGGCCGCCAGGCCGCTCATGGCGATGACGCCGACCAGGTTGGGGACACTGCAGGACGTTCATCAGGTCTCCCCACGCCCACACCAGATTCACCTTCGAAATCGCGCCGAAGGAGATCAGCAGGCAGTAGATCCTAGCGATACGGGACCACGACGCGCTTGCCGAGCCGGTAGCCGCGGAACTGTTCGCCGTAGAAGCCGTAACCGCCGGCAGGATCCCCCACACGAGGCCGCGGATCGCCCGCCGCAGGACTTCGCGGACAAACAGCCGCAGCACGTCGGTGCAGATCCCCATTGGAAGCGGAATCGTTTCCTGCTGGCGTCCAAGGTGTGACGCGTTCACCCTGACTATTCCTGACCCAAATACTAAGGTGGTCGGCCCCGAGCGCCATGCGGACTCCGATCTCCCGCGTACGCCGCGCAACGCCGTACGCAGTCACGCCGTAGAGGCCCAACGCGGCGAGCGCCACCGCGCCGCAGATCGGCAGCAGCTTCGACAGCGCACGTTCGCCGTCGAGCCGCTCGGCGACGTAGTCGACTGGGGTCTTCAGGGTACCGGCCTCTCAGTTTGCGGCGACCCCGACTCGGGAGAGCACGAACTCATGGCCCCCAGCGCACTCTGACGTCGTCGACCCTCCCCACGCCGGGTCGAACTTGAAAAAGCGAAACGAGCCACTGAGGGTTCCAGACAGGCGCGCGTGCGTGCCCGTGACGACGACCAAACCGTCCAGGACGAAGTAGCCCGCCCCCGACAAGAGTTTCTCGGCAACGTCCGGATATTGTTCATAGCCGTAGTACTTGTAGATGTGCGGACTCAGAGAGAACGACACGCCGTCCTGTTCAAACCTGCCACGAAAATGATCGCCGCGGCCGGCGCGGCTAACGGCAAACATCGCCCCTGACAGTCTCGCCTCGACGAACGGACCGTCCTGCGTCAGATGCGCGGTGTAGCTTCGCGTCCTGATCTCCTCCGGCAGCGCGTCCCGGCAGCTACCTGCCGCAATGATCGTCAGGGCGTAGACTTCCGAGAGATCCTCCCGCGGACGCACGAGGCTCAAGTCGAAGTCCTGCGCCTGGTGGTCAGAAACCGTCACGCTCTGAACGCGTGGCTGGAACCCTTCCTTCGTCACCCGGACCTGCGTGTCGCCCGCCACGCCGTACAGCCGGTAGCGACCCTCGAGCCCGGTCCGGGCGAAAAGGCCAGCGCCCGACCCGGCCGTGACCTCCACGAGCGCGTCCGCCAGCACCGCGGCCGACGTGTTGGACTCAGTGACGATCCCGCTCAGCCTGTAGCTGCAGCGGAGACGACGATCACGTTCCTGGTGCTCCGCCGAGTCCTGTAGTCCGCCGCGAGATCCGTCTCGCCGCGTTCGTGGGCAACCGCCAATCCGGCCGCGTCGATCGACAGCACTGACTGTGCCGAGCTCCGCCACGTAGCTTCGGCGGTGACGTCCCGGGTCGTCCCGTCAGACATGCGCGCCGTGGCGGTGAACTTAGCCGTCCCCCCAGGCGGCACGGTCCCCGGCCCCGTGACCTCGAAACTCATGACCGACAGGATGTTCGCCGGCTGCGATGGGAAGTTCGGCGTGCCCCCCGGATCGCAGGCTGCCATGCCCCCGGTCAACGCAGCGGCGATCCCAGCTCGCGCCACAAGTACAGCTGATCTCATGATCCCCCGCTAGCGCGTGACCAGGTCGTTGTTCACGCTGTCTAATAAAACGCCCGATCCGGCAGTAACCGGACATTGAGGGGATAGAGGGCGACTGTCAGTAGGAGATTCGCAGGGCGAGTCGAAGAATGCGGGGGCTCACCGTCATGTTCACCCGGTCGAAGTTGGGCGACCGAAGATTGCGTTCTCTCACGAGCGCGGCATTGCCGTTCAGCACGTTGAAGATGTCACCGGTCGCCTGGACGGTCAGTCTGCTGAACCTGATCCGCTTCCCTAGGCGGATGTCGAGATTCCACACATCATCGAGGCGGACGCTGTCGATTGTCGGGCTCACGAGAAGCGTGCGGACGCCGTCGAGGCCAAGGCGCTGCGGGATCACATATGGCGACGGAGTGCCCTGCCGGGCGAAGAGGATCCCCGCGACGTCGATCCCTCCCGGAAAGAGGTACGCCGCCTTCACACTTGCCTGCCACTTGGCATTGAGGAACACCGTGCCGCCGCCAATGTTGCTGCTCGTTGCGGGTGCCAGCTGGCCGCCCAGGACGAGTGGATCCCTTGGCCCGCTGAGCGGCCCTCCCCCGCTCGCGCCATCGAGCCGGGTGGGATTACCGAGACTGTTCACCGCCGGCCTCTGACCGTCATAAAAAGAGCGGGAGTTGTTCCAGGCGGCCGTCGCAGTCATCATCCAGCCGCCCGACATCCCTTTGACGAGGAAGGCCTCGAGACCATGATAGGTGGAGTAGTGTCCGTCGTTGCTGCGGATGATCCTGCGGCTGCCATTCTCGAGAATGCGCTGAGGATCGGGAGCGTAAAGAGGAACGCTCACCTGGGTGCCGTCCGGAAGCCTCGTTGAAAGGACCTGGAGCACCTCGTAATCGTCTGCCGCCAGGCCTTGCCAGTGCGAGTACGGCAAGCGGGTGTGGCGGCTGTAGCTGTAGCCGACGATGGCCCTCAAGTACGGGGTGAATTCACGTTCGAGCGCGAGAGACATGTCGGTCGTGATTCTCGACGCCAGGTCCGGGTCAGTGATGATCAATGGCGTCGCTGCAGCCGGGTCTTCCGGACGGAACCCTTCGAATGCCAGGTATGGCAGGTCGATGCGCACTTCGTCGGGCTGCGCCAGACGATCGCCGTTACGATCCTGCCACGGGTACTCGACCCAGGCACTCACATTGGCGGGGTTGCTCTGCGCGGCGAGTCCCGTCACTGCCTGGGACGCGTACCGGCCGGCGCCTCCCCGCAGTACGGTTCTGCGAGCCGCGTCGAGCGCATACGTAATGGTCCCGCGCGGCGACAGATCCATCGCCGTGTGAACGTTCGTCTCACCCTTGAAGTCGATGCCCGGCAGCAGGTGGGGGAACGCTGGGTTTCCTGCCGGGCTGCTCGGCAACGCCTGGCTCCGCTGATGGTCCAGTCGCAGCCCAAGATCCAAGGTCGCGCGATCCGTGCTCCAGGTATCGCTGAGATACACGCCTGCGAAGAGGAGACGGGTCTTGCCCAGCTGCTCTCGATAGAGGCGAGCGCGCCTGTCGGTCGGCGAAATGTCGAACGCCACGACCCCCTCGCCGGGCCAGAGGGTTTCATTGAACGTCTCGACCCGCTGCCAGCCGGCCCCGAACTTGAGCTCGTGACCGGTTCGTCCCAGGTTTCGGAAGTACCTGCCATCGAATGCCGCGCTGTGTTGTGGCCGCGAAGACCACGACGACGACGTCGCTCCGACCGTCTCTCCGAGACGCTGGCTGACACCCGCCCCTCCCGATCCGCGGGAGACGTTCCGCACACCGGTGTTGTAGTAGGCGTATCGGGTCGCGAGGAAGAGGGTCGAGGACACACTTCGCTGAGCTTCGATTTTCCACAGCCCGTGGAACGGGTTGGCGGCGTAGAGCGACGACTGGTCCTGGGTTGCCGTCGGCGGCGCACGCAATGCGCCGGGATTCACGCCAAATCGCCGAATGCCGTTATCGAGCCACAACCAGTTGAGCATGTCGCGCGACGTCACGCGCCAGTTCATCTTGACGTGTCTCGGCGTCAGGACCGCCCGTTCCGGCCCACCGGCCTGTCTGAAGATGCGCACATCCTGCCGGGAGGAAGAGGCCGCGAACCAGGCGCGATCGCGACGAAGCGGCCCGCCGATGTCGGCTGCGTACTCACCGATCTGTTCCGTGTGATCGGCGGTGTCGGCAGTGACGAAGAAAGGGGCATTACGCAAGTCGTCGCGAAGGTTCGAGGCCTGAAAAGCATCGCTGCTGAAATACCCGCGTCCGGTGGCGCGCATCCGGCTGGTGCCGCTACGCATGACCATCATGACACCGAGTCCGCTACCCGGCCTCGTGATGTCGCTGCTCGCCGGCGCGAGCTGGATCTCGTCGAGAGCGGCGACGTCGAAGAAACCAGGCAGGTTGCCGGTCTGTCTGTCAGTAACGACGACGCCGTCGATGGTCCATGCCGTGTCCAGCATTCGGCTGCCTCTGAACACGAACTGAGGCTGTTGGTGCGACTCGCTGCCCCCGGCGTCGAGGCGGTTTGTGACAGCTCCGGGCACCGTTGACACGAGGACGGCGGCTTGCGGAGATGCAGGCAATCGCGCCAGTTCGTCATGCGTGAAGCTCACGCGCGAGCCCGAGCCCGTTCGCCAGGTCTTCACGTCTACCGATTCCTGAACGCCTTCGATGTCCAGTGTCAAGGACAGCGAGAGGGTCTCACCTAGTCCGAGGATCAACCCGGCGCGCTTCACCGGCTGGAAACCGGGCTTCAACACGGTCAACCCGTATGAGCCGGGCGAGAGGTCGACGAAACGAAAGAGGCCGTCTGCGGCGGTTATGACGGTGAGTCCCGGACGGTCGCCGGACACCTCGACAACTGCCCCAGCTACGGCTCCCCCAGACCGATCGCTGATCGTGCCGACGATGAGGCCTCGGTACGGCTGAGTCGTAGCCGGCCCGGCGCTCACGACCAGAAAGCACAACGCGAGGCTGGAGGGCAGGCCCATTCGCTGACTGAGGAAGATCATGAACCATTCATGGATGGCGTTTCGGATCACCAGAGCGGCCGGAACAGATCCGCCGAGCCGTATCTTCTTATAAGGTCTTCGCCACAAAAAGCGGAAAGTAGGGGAGCGCAAGCTTAAGATGTACTCCGCCTCCTCGTGTGTGTCCTAGTGGCTCCCGATCCGGGCGCCCGGCTGTTGACACCGCTGAACCATCAATATGACCCAGGGTCGGGACGTCCCGCTGGAATCGACCATCCATCTCATCGCCCGTGCCCGGGGAGGCGACAACGCCGCGCTCGAGCAACTGTTCGCGCGGCACGAAGCTCAACTCCGCCGCTGGGCGCGCGGCCGGTTGCCACACTGGGCCCGTCAGCTCGCCGACACCGACGACCTTGTCCAGGATGCCCTGCTCCAGACGTTTAAGAGAATAGAAGGGTTCGAGCCGCGGGGTCCCGGAGCGCTGCAGGCGTATCTTCGGCAGGTGCTGTTCAATCGGCTGCGGGACGAACTGCGCAAACGCGGCCGACAGCCCCCCGGCACGGATCTCGACGACCCCGCAGCCGCCAATGCGATCGAGAGTGGCGATTCGCCGCTGGAGCAGGCGATTGGCCGCGAGAATCTGGAACGGTATGAGGCAGCGCTGTCCCGATTGAAGCAGGAGGAACGGGAAGCGATCGTCGGAAGGATCGAGATGGGCTACACGTATCAGGAACTCGCCGAGGCTGTTGGCAAGCCGTCCGCCGACGCGGCGCGAAAGGCGACGCAACGCGCGCTCATTCGACTCGCCGAGGAGATGCACCGTGGCCGCGAATGAGCAATCGATAACCGAGGTAGCAGCGGCGATTCTGGACGGCACGCCCATCGACTGGTCGGCCGCGGAAACCGGTGTCAGCGAGGAGGATCGCGCGCTCCTGGAGGAGCTGCGTTTGCTCTGCGGCGTGGCCGACGTGCATCGGCAGCTTCCACCCGGTGCGGAGCAGGACGGCACCGGCCGAAAGGACCACCCTGAGTTCTGGGGACGGCTCCGCGTGACCGGCCGCGTCGGCAGTGGCACCTTCGGTGATGTCTACCGGGCGTGGGATCCACGACTGGACCGCGAGGTGGCGCTGAAGCTCATCCCAATCAAAACCGGCTCGGATCGGCGTTCGGCAGAGATCATTCGCGAAGGCCGGCTGCTGGCCCGGGTTCGCCATCCCGGCGTCGTCGCAATCTACGATGCGGAGCAGATCGAATCGCAGGTGGGTCTGTGCATGGAGTTCGTCGAGGGACCGACCCTCCAGCAGCGATTGGAGCAGAAGGGACCCTTCAACGCGTCAGAGACACTCGAGATCGGGCTTCAGTTGTGTGACGCGCTTGCGGCTGCCCATGACGCCGGCGTCCTGCACCGTGACGTCAAGGCTTCCAATGTCGTCGTCAAGCCGGATGGTCGTGTCGTCCTCATGGATTTCGGCGCCGGCAGACGGCTCGATGGTGACGTCACGGCTGATCCGACCGGCACTCCGCTCTACCTGGCACCCGAGGTGCTGGTGCAGGGACTGGAGGCGACAATCAGGAGCGACGTCTACAGTCTGGGCGTGCTGCTCTACTACATGCTGACGGGATCGTACCCGGTTACGGCGCGCTCACTGTCCGAGCTCCACGAGGCGCATCAGCAGCGGCTGAAGGGGTCGCCTGCGCCTAGGCTGCCGCGACATCCCGATATTCCCGCGCGGCTGGCGGCTTCACTGGAACGGGCTATCGATCCCGATCCGACCCGGCGTTATCTGACGGTCGCGGCTCTCGGCCGCGACCTTCGCGCGCTGCACAAAGGCCCTCGCTGGCGCAGTTGGCCGGTTGTGGTATCAGCCACGGCGCTCGTGGTCGCGGTGCTGGTGGCCGGGGGAATGCTGCTGTCGGCGAGAACCGCGTCGCGTGAGCCCGTGCGGATCGCGATCCTGCCATTTGCGATCACTGACGATCAGTCCGACAGCGACGTGATTCGCGAAGGTACGGCGAGAGGTCTGATCGCGCGCATGCAGGCGTACGACAACGCCCGGGTGATCTCGACGGCATCCGTTCTGTCGGTCGATACGAACCTGTCGCTCAAGGAGATCGGTGCACGTCTCGGCGTGTCGGCGGTGCTGACCGGACGGATCGGACGCTCAGGCGATGTTGTGTCGGCCGAGGCCCGGTTGCTGCGGGTCTCGGACGAACGGATGCTCTGGTCCGAAGAGTACAGTCGACCGGCCTCCGAGATGCTGGATCTGCATCGGGCGATCGCGGTGGATCTCGCTGAAGAACTGCGACTAGGGGGGGACGAACGGCGCCAGCAGTGGCCGACACACAATCTACAGGCGCATGCGTTGTATGTGCGGGGGCAGGCGGCGCTCGACAAGTTCACGCCGCGAGACGCACGGACCGCGTTGCAGTTGTTCGAGCGGGCGCTGGAGCTCGATCCCGATTATGCGCAGGCCCACGCCGGGGTCGCCCGGGTCTACCTGGATGCGAACGCCGTGCCCAACCTTGCGGGAGCCGAAGCCCTGCGCCGGGCGACAGCCTCGGCGGCGCGCGCGATGTCGCTCGACCAATGGCTCCCGGAAGCCCATTCGGCCGCTGCCGCGGTCCACTCCACGCAAACCAACTGGGCTGCCGCTGACCGCGAGTATCAGATTGCGATCGATCTCGGCCCCGGCAATGCCGTCGTTCGCGAGCATTATGCGCGCTGGTTGTCGCTGCTTGGACGTCACGATGAGGCAGTCGCCCAGGCACGGGTCGCGGAATTGCTGGACCCGCTCTCGCCCCGCGCGGTCATGGCGGTCGCATCCGCGCTCCGTTTTGGCCGTCGCTACGAGGAAGCGATCGGGTACGCGCACAAGGCGCTCGATCTCGACCGCGGTCACCCCGCGGCGTATCACAATCTGGCTCTCGACTATCAGGAGCTGGGACGGTTCGACGAAGCAATCGAGGCGTACCTACGACTGGGCCGTCCGACCGGGAATCTTGGTCACGCGTACGCGCAGGCGGGCCGCACGCGCGAGGCGCGCGCGGTCATCGCGCAGCTCGAGGAGCGGTACGCCAAAGATCGTCTCGGCGCCGGCGACATCGCGCAGGTCTACAGTGGCTTAGGGGAGATCGATCGCGCGTTCGAGTGGCTCGAGCGCTGGAGCCAGACCAGCGTCGGAGGGCCCATTACGTTCAAGGTCGCCCCCGTGTGGGACCCCCTTCGTTCCGATCCCCGTTTCACGACGCTGTTGAAAAAGTACGGCCTGGCCGACTGAGAGTCGGCGCCGCCCGAAAAGCCAATCCGCCTTCCCGCCTCCAGCCGTTATCACCCGTCGTTCCGGACGCCCGAATCCACCGCTGCATCACCACTGCTGCAAGGCCAGAAGAGTTCGCGGATCCTCAATCATCATCGCCGCTTCCGGTTTGTTGTCCGGAAATGTGCGATCGGGACGTTTTATTGAGCAGCACCGCGGGTTGACATCCGGCGCCCGATGCGCGGATCGCCCGCTCGTCTCGATACCCTCTCTCGCCTGCGGCCGCGGCCGTAGGAAAGGACGCACGCTCATGAATGCCGCCGCCCGCTGCGGAGTACTCGTGGCCCTCCTGGCTCTCTCCACTGCGTGTTCGGAGGTGGCACGGGTGACTGCCCCGGCTCCGACGCCTCAGGTGACCCCCACACCACCGACACCTCCAAGACCCGTCCCGGTCCCCTACACCGGGGTATTTCCGGAGGTTACGCGGCCAGCGCGTATCTATGTGGCGACCCCCTCGCCTTTGTTCTCGATCACATATGCCTACACGCTATCGTCGCGCTACGTGCTTTACGACGACGGCACGTTCGCTTTCCAGCTTTTCACCGCGAACGATTCGTTCTATGAGACCGGGGGAACCTACACGGAAGCGGACGCTCTCATCACGTTGGTGTGGCCGCTCGGAAGCGGTTGGGACTCCGCTACGGCGTCTCTCTCGGATGAATCGTTGACGGTTCGGTACACCCATGCCATGCACATGACGGACTTTGAGGATTGTCTGTACATGCGATCAAGGTGATGGCTCTGGCAGTGCCCGATACAGCATCACATCGCTGGCGCCAGCACCGGCGCGGGCTTGAATTGCTTCAGGAAGCAGAGAAATGAGGATGACCATGAACAAGTCGCTGCGTGTCGCCGTACTGATCGCTGGTGCCTGCCTGGCCTGGACGCCGCTGGTCCACGCCGATGTCGTTACCGACTGGAACGCCACGACGCTGCGGTGCGTACAGGGAGCGGGCCCGGCCATCCCGGCTAACCGTACTGGTCCCGCAGGCCTGCTCGATATTGCCCTGGTCCAGGCCGCCGTGCACGACGCTGTGCAGGCCATCGAAGGTCGTTACGAGCCGTACCACTACAAGAATGCCAGCTTGCGGGGAGCCGGCTCGCTCGACGCAGCGGCGGCAGCCGCGGCCTACGGAGTTCTGGCTGGCCTCTACGGTGCCGACGATCCTTGCCTCTCGGGGATCGCGAACCCGGCTTCAACCTATCCCGGCGACCTTGGCTTGCAGGCCGGTAACGAAGCTGCCGCGGCGCTGTTGCCTCTCTACCGCCCGGCCTTCACCTCGGAGATCGATCCCTTCTTCGGGGGAGACAGTCCGGGTGAGTGGCGCCCCACGCCGGGAAACACCCGGGGGGCCAACGCCTTCATGGCTTACACTGTGCCGTTCACGCTCAACCGGACACGTCAGTTCCGTCCGCAGCCTCCGCCTCCGATGACCAGCGAAGTCTATCGCCGCGAGTACGACGAGGTGCGGACGCTTGGGTCGCTCACGAATAGCGCGCGCACGCCCGAGCAAACGGACCTGGCCCTCTTCTGGACGGCCAACCCGAATTCGATCTGGTACGGCGTCTTGCGGACCATCGCGGAAGCGCATATTTCCAGCGTCGGTGACACCGCCAGAGTGTTCGCGCTCGCGAGTTTCGCGGCCGCGGACGGTCAGATGACCGTCTACGATTCGAAATACCACTTCAACTTCTGGCGCCCGATCACGGCAATCCGGGAGGGGAACAACGACGGGAACCCGGGTACGGTCGGTGATCCGATGTGGACGCCCTTCGTCGTGACCCCACCCTATCCCGACTATTCGTCAGGCGCGAACTCATTGGCCGCCTCGATCTTGACAACGCTCCAGCTATTTTTCGGGACCGACGACTTCGACTTCGCGGTGCTGAGCACTGTCGAGGGGCTGACCACGAACCCACGGCCCTATCAGCGCTTCTCCGACGCCATGCAGGACATCGTCGAAGTGCGGATCCTCCAGGGGATTCACTTTCGTTCCGCGGACGACGAGGGCCGGCGTCAAGGGGCCCGCGTGGCGCGGTGGGCCTTCATGAAGTTCCTTCGGCCCGTCCCGGGCAGCCACTGACCGAACAATCGCTCACACGGATCACTACGGCAGAGCGAGCAATGAATTCAACTGGAGTCCGGTGCCGGAAGGGCAGGGCGTCG
>JACDBQ010000011.1 GCA_013694845.1 Acidobacteriota bacterium | reverse complement strand
CCAGCGCCTGATGGACGAGCTCTCCGGGACGGAGAATCGAATCTCCGTCGCGCGCGGTCGGTACAACGAGCGCATCCAGGAATACAACACGACGCGCCGACGGTTCCCGTCCAACATGACGGCCAAGATTTTCGGTTTCGGCGAATACCCGTACTTCGAAGCCCCCAAGGATGCTCAACAGGCGCCGAAGGTGAATTTCGGGAACCGGTGAAGCAGGTGCGACGTGCGAGGTGCGGCGTGCCAACGTCCGAGGGCGACGTGTGATGTGACAGGATGTTCATGAGTCAGGCACAGCCAGGTACTCACGGCCCGTCGCACCTCGCACGTCGCACATGAGCACATCGGACGTCGCACTCCGCACGTCGAACGTGTAAGCGCCAGCGCGAGTTCCGTCGTAGAAATCCGCAGCACTCCTCAGGTTTCCGAACATCTTCAAGGGAGACACGTGTGAAGCGAGGTTTACTTCGAGTTCGTCTTCTCGTCTGGGCCGGCATGCTGGTGACGGCCTTGGCCGGCCGAGCGCTGATCGCCCAGGGCGGCCAGGCGCAGCAGCCTGTACCACCGCTGCCGCCACCGATCAATCAATCTAATGATGCGCTGCTCAAGCCATTCGTCTGGCGGTCAATCGGCCCGGCGAACATGGGCGGGCGCATCGACGACATCGCAGTGGACGAGAAGAATCCCTCGACCTTCTACATCGGCCTGGCAGGCGGTGGCCTGTGGAAGACGACGAATAACGGCACGACATTCGCGCCGATCTTCGATGAATACACGATCTCCTCGGTGGGCGACCTCGCGCTCGCGCCCTCGAGCTCCGACATTCTTTACGTCGGTACCGGCGAACCGAACAACCGTCAGAGCTCCACGTTCGGCGGCGGAGTCTATAAATCGATCGATGGCGGGAAGAAGTTCGAGTACGTCGGTCTGAAAGAGACGCAGAGCATCGCCCGAGTCGTGGTGCATCCCAAGGATCCGAACACGGTGTACGTGGCAGCAATCGGACATCTTTTCGGACCGAACAAGGAGCGAGGACTCTATAAGACCACCGACGGCGGCAAAACCTGGACGAACACCAAGTTCATCGACGAACACACCGGCTTTACGGAGCTCGTCATGCATCCGACGAACCCGAATGTGCTGTTCGCCGCCTCGTATCAGCGACTGCGCCAGCCCTGGGGCTTCAACGGTGGCGGTCCCGGCAGCGCCATCTGGAAGACGACCGACGGCGCGAAGACCTGGACAAAACTCACGGGCAACGGCCTGCCCGACAATCCGATCATCGGGCGGATCGGCATGGACATCTCTCGCACCAATCCGAACACGATCATGGCGTCGATTGAAGTCGGCCCGAGCGGCGGCACCGGCGCCGGCGTGAACGCTGACGGGAGTCTCTCGCCGCCCGGCCAGCGCGGCGGCGGTGGTGGAGGCGGGCGCGGCCAGGCTGAGCCCCCACCAGACCCGACAAAGTCAGGGGTCTGGCGTTCGGACGACGGCGGCAAGACCTGGAAGTTCATGTCGAACCGGGGGGACCGGTGGATGTATTACAGCCAGGTCCGCATCGACCCGACAGACCCGCAGATCGCCTACCAGGGTGGAGCTCCGTTCTTCAAGACGATCGACGGCGGCAAGACCTGGCAGGAGATAAGGGGGGTCGGCCATAGTGACCATCACGCGATCTGGATCGATCCGCGCAACAACCAGCACATCCTTCTCGGCAACGACGGTGGGCTGGACGTCACGTACGACCAGGGCACGACCTGGGAAGCGATCGCGACGATGCCGCTCGGCCAGTTCTACGCGATCAGCGCCGACATGCGGAAGCCGTATTACGTCTGCGGCGGCCTGCAGGACAACGGCAGCTGGTGCGGGCCGAGCGCGACGCGTACCACCGGCCAAGTCGGCATCATGAATTCCGATTGGTACAACGTCGGCGGCGGCGACGGGTTCTTCACCGCGCAGGATCCGACCGATTGGACGGTGCTCTTTTCCGAATCGCAGGACGGCGCGGCCAATCGCCGGGAGATGCGAACAGGACGGACCGTCACCATCCGGCCGCGCGGGCCGCAGGCGACGGGTCGCGGCGGCGCCGGCGGGCAGCAGCTGACGCCGGAACAGCAGGCGCTGGCCGCGCAGTCGGGCTTCGGCAACCCAGCCCAGGGCAACGTGGTGCCGCCCGTTGCAGCGGGTACGAACTTCCGCTTCTTCTGGAGCACGCCGTTCATCCTCTCGCCGCACAACCCGCGGACGATCTATCTCGGCGCGGAACGGCTGTTCCGGTCCTACGACCGCGGCGACACGTGGACGGCCTCGCCCGACCTGACGCGCAACGTCGGGCGCAATGACCGTCCGATCATGGGGGTCGACGGCAAGGCACCGATGGCATCGAAGCACGACGGCGCCGCGTCATACAGCAACATCATCACGATCAGTGAGTCCTCCGTTGTCCCGGGCATCCTGTGGGTCGGGACCAACGACGGCAACGTGCAGGTCAGCCGCGACGGCGGCGCCACCTGGAAGAACGTGATCGAGAAGGTGGCAGGCGCGCCCAAGGAGGCGCACATCTCGAGGGTCGAGGCCTCGCACTTCGACGCGGGAACGGCCTACATCACGATCGACAATCACCGGCTGGACGATCACCAGCCCTACGTCTACAAGACGACCGACTTCGGCGAGACCTGGGCTTCGATCGCGAACAACCTGCCGGAAGGGAACGTCAACGTGATCCGTGAGGATCCGAAGAACCGGAACCTCCTGTATGTCGCCACGGAGTACGCGTTCTACGTCTCGCTCAACGGCGGCAAGGAATGGAAGCCGTTTATGACGGGTCTGCCCTACGTCCGCATCGACGACATCCTGGTGCACCCGCGTGATAACGATCTCATCATCGGCACGCACGGCCGAAGTATCTGGATCATGGACGACATCTCGCCGCTCCAGCAGCTGAGCGAGCAGGTGATGACGGCCGAGAGCCACGTGTTCGACGTTCGACCCGCGATCGCGTATATCCCCGACACCCAGAAAGGGATCTCGGTCGAAAGCTCGAAGCACTTCCGCGGGCAGAACCCGGAGCGGGGTTCGGGGATCAGCTACTACCTGAAGACACCGGCGGCGGCTGACGTGAAGATCACGATCACTGACATCACCGGCCGGGAGATCAGGTCGATGGATGGTCCGAAGGAAGCCGGCCTGCACCGCGTGCAGTGGAATCTCTCGCCACAGGGCGGCGGCGGCCGAGGCCGTGGACAGGGCGGCGGTGCGCCGCAGGCGGGTGCTCCTGGAGCGCCCGGCGTTCAGGCTGGAACCGGTGGACAGCAGGCCTCCGGTCAGCAGGCTGTGCCACCCGTAGCGGCTCAGCCTCCAGCCGGTCAGCCACCGGCCGGTCAGCCACCGGCCGGTCAACCACCGGCCGGTCAGCAGCCCCCGGCGGCGACTGCCCCCGAGCGCGGAGCGCTACCCGCGCAGCCGCAGCAGGCGCAGCAGTTCGGCCCTGGCGGCGGACGCGGTGGTGCCGGCCCGGCTGTGCCTGCCGGC
>JACDBQ010000010.1 GCA_013694845.1 Acidobacteriota bacterium | reverse complement strand
CAAGGATGAACGGGTCGACGGCGAGGTCGCGCTCATGCTCGCGCAGCCACTGCACGACCGCCAGTTGCGGCGCCGGCTTCGTCGGTTCGCTGAGCACGTTGGCGTCGACGAGAAACTTCACAACGTGTCGGTCGACTCCGACGCGATCCCTACGAAATAGCCCTTCGCAGGGCACGCCAGCAACCAGTCGACGATACAGTCGTTGGCGGCGGTCCGTCGGACGATCCGGTATTAGCCGGCCGCGATGCGTTCGACCTCGAACTCCTGGCCGGCTTCAATCGTGTCCAACTGTCGCAATTCGGCTGGCAACACGATCTGTCCTTTGGACGAAACCGTCGTCTTCATGGACGTAAGATAATGTCTTACTGCACGGCGCGTCAAGCTAATGGAACTACTCTCTCGGCAGCCCTTCCTGGCATCGTAGTATGGGCCCCCAAGAACGGTGGTCATGGCGAACATCCAGACGCTTCATGGGCATCCCTGGCAGCGGCAAGCGAATCGAGTTCGACTGCGTGCTGATCCTCGACTTGTATGATGGCCTGATCAAACGCGAGCGTCGGATCTACGACTTCACCGGCATGCTCATCCAACTCGGCGTGCTCCGCGGCAAGCCGGCGGTCTGAACGGCAGGCCGGAGGTCTAACACGGCGCACGCGTCCACCGGGTTAGACTCGCCAGGCACAAGGCCCGGTATCGTCCGCCCCCTGGCTCGTAAACATGGAGGCAACGACCATCAGCTCGTCGGACGACGACGCGCCTTGCCTTCGGCATCGCGCATGCGGATGGCACTCAGGCTCCCGGAATACTCCTTCTTCCGAAACATCGCGCTCATCGGCGAGGAATAGGAGAGCTGCCGTTCGCGAAGCTCCGCGATGATCCGCAACAGGTCCGGATCCGAGCCCGCATACTGCTCGATCTTCCGGGCCGTCCGCTCGAGCCGCTCGCGTGACTCGTCGAACCGACCGGCGCGGTTGATCTCGAGCGCCTCGGCCCGCGCGGCGGCGGCGTAGAGCTCCGCCACGGCGCGATCCACGACAGTGTTGCGCGGCTGGGCGTCGTTGTCCGCATCGTTGGCGAACGTCCACACGATGTCGCGTTCGGGATCGGTGATTGCGCCGGTCGCATCACTCACGCTGAACACGGCTGACGCGGACTCCTTGACCTTTCCTGCCGGAAAACTCAGGTGGAACACCAGGGCTACGTCCTGACGCGCTGCGAGGTCCCCGAGTTGCATTGATACGCTGCCGTCGGCGCCCGTCACGAGCGGATACTTGTTGAGGGTCGTGACCGAAATTCCGGCGGCGGCACGAACCGAGACGACGACGTTGCGGGCCACGGTTTCGAGCGCTTCGCCGAGCTCGCTCTTGAGATAATCTGGGATCTGGACGGCGGTCTCGACGTGATAGCTGTGGCCGCCGGACGGGCTCGAAATAGCATCGAGCAGGAGTTCGTCGTAATCGTCGCCAATCCCGAAACAAGAGGTCCTGATACCGCGGACTCCGAGCTGCCGGGAATGCTCCGCGAGCTCGTCGCGGTCCTTGATCCCCTCATTGGCTAGGCCGTCGCTCAACAGCAGGCAGCGCGTCGTCTGGTCCTCACTGAGGTGAGCCGCAATCTGCTCGCAACCCTGGAGCCAGCCGCCACTGAGATTGGTGCTGCCCCGCGCCTGGATTCCCCTGACCTGCGCGACGGCATTCCGGACCGCCTCGGACGTGGCGTGGGTAGCGGGGACGACGATCTCGATCTCGTTGTCGTACGAGATAACCGAGAAGCGATCGGTGTCGCGCAGCATCCGCACCGCCTGGATCAGCGCAGTCCGGGCGAGGTCGATTTTGCTGCCACCCATGGATCCGGAGCGGTCGAGCACGAACGACACGTTCAGCGGAGGGCGCGATGTGGCGCGGGGCGCATCGGGCGCGGTGAACGAGAGGAGTGCATGACGGACGCTCCGGCCGGCCTCGCGAACAAGGCTTCTATCGGTCTGCACAGTCAGGTTCATGACTACTCCTCTTCTTCCGGTCCAAAGATGTTGCGTGCGGCCAACATCATCTTGTCGAGCAGACGCTGCTGCTCCCTGGCGAGTGGCCGGCGGACGTGCAGCTCGATGCCGTTGGTCAGCGTCAGGCGGTCCCATTGGGAACGGC
>JACDBQ010000921.1 GCA_013694845.1 Acidobacteriota bacterium | reverse complement strand
CCTCGAGGAGCTCGCGCGAGCACGACACGGCGAAGCGCGGGGCGAACGCCGCGCGCAACCGTCCGTTCTCCGCGCCGTCCCACCGCTTCTTGATGGCCAGGCTCTCGTCGATGGACGCGAGCGTGTTCTCCCGCAGGCGGCGCGGCACCTCACCGTCGGAATCCATCATGCACTTGCCGACGACCGCCCGCAGGCCGGTCTCGACGAGCGTCTCGAAGACGACGTCGGTGTCATGGACGGTCTCCATCGTCAGGACGGTCGTCGTACCCGAGAGCAGCAGCTCCGCCGACGCCAGGCGCACCGAGGCGCGAAGCGTCGCCGGGGTGTGCGCCGCCTCCATCGGCCACACGCAGCGCTTGAGCCACGCGAGCAGCGGCATGTCGTCCGCGAACCCACGGAAGAGGGTCTGGCAAAGGTGAATGTGGGTCTGGATGAAGCCGGGGAGCAGGTAGGCGCCCCCGGCGTCGATGACCTGGTCCCACGCCCCGCCCGGCTCGGGCCCGACCGAGATGATCCGTCCGTCGCGGACGCCGACGGCTCCCTCGATGATCTCGAGGCCGTCGTTCATCGTCAGGATGGTGGCGTTACGAACGATCGTGGAGGGCACGCGGGTTGAGGCGCTTCATCGAGAGCTGCGCGGTGGCGGCGCCGCGGCGGACCGCGATCAGCTCCGCGAGAATGCTGACGGCGATCTCCGCCGGCGTGACGGCGCCGATCTCGAAGCCGATGGGTGCGTGCACCCGCTCCAGGCATTCGATCGGCATCCCCTCGGCGGCCAGTGCATCGTAGATGCGCGCGATCTTGGCGCGACTGCCGATGAGACCCAGGTAGCGAATGTCGCGCGCTGCCAGAGCGCGCATGGCTTCGAGGTCGTGCTGATGGCCGCGCGTTACCACGACCACGAATGCCGACTGCGGAATCTCGGCGCGGTGGAGCCACTCAGGGATGGAATCGATGATGACGTCGGCGCCGGGGAAGCGTTCCACGCTGGCGAATCTTTCGCGGTCATCGACGACGTGGAGACGGAAGCCGGCGTCGGCCGCGATCTTTCCCAGGTGAAACCCCACGTGCCCCGCGCCGATCACGAAAAGGTGCGGATCGGGCAGAAGGGGGTCCACGTGGACGTCCATCCGCCCGCCACAGATCAAACCGTTCTCCTGCGCGAAGTCGTCATTCAGCTCATAACGGACGACGGCGGAACGCCCGTCCGTGATCGCCATCCGGGCTTTGCCGATCGCGTCGTTCTCGTAACACCCGCCGCCGATGGTGCCGATCGTCCGTCCGTCCGCGAACACCAGCATCTTCGCGCCGGCGCGCTGCGGCGTCGAACCCTGCGCCGCGATCACCGTCACGAGCGCAGCGGTCTCGCCGCGCTTGAGCGCGTCAGCCGCCGCGGTCAGGACCTCTTCATTCAGAAGAGGACCTCGATCTTCGACTTACTCTTCACCTGCGCGACGAAGGCCTGCTGGCGTTCCTCCATGTGCTGCTTGGCCAGGAACTGGCGAATTTTGTCGGTCGCTTCGGCGATGGGAATGTCCTTTCGCTCGGCGGCCTTGATGATGTGGTAGCCGAACTGGGTCTCGACGACGTCGCTGACCTGGCCGGGTTGAAGCTTGAACGCGGCGTCCGAGAATGCGGGCACCATGCTGCCTTTGGTGAAGAATCCCAGATCTCCCCCCTGCTGGGCGCTCCCGTCGCTCGAATGCTTGCGCGCGAGCTCGGCGAAGTCGGCGCCTCCCCTGACCTGTTTCAGCACGTCCTCGATGGCATCCTTGGCCTTCTTTTTCGAGGCCTCATCGAAGCCTTCCGGTTTGATGAGGATATGGCTGGCCCGCAATCCGCTGAATTCGTTGGGGTTCTTGTCGTAGAACTCCTTGATCTGCGCGTCGGTGACCGGAACGACGCCGGCAAGCTCCGCTTCCATCATCTTGTTGATCGCGATGTCCTTACGGATGTCGGCGCGCAGCCGCTCGAGCGTCATGTTCCGCTGCACCAGCGCGGCATTGAACGCCTTGGGCTCCGGGATCTGCTTGCGCAATTCCGCGATGCGCGCATCGCTCACCTGTTTCGCTTCGGCGTCCGTGACCTTGATGCCACGAGCGCGACTCTCCTGGACGAGCGCGTTGTAGGTAACCAGCTGGTCGAGGATGGCGCGATAGATCTCGTCCCGCCGTTCTTTCGGAACGGGTTGTCCCGCCTGCACCTCCATCTGTTTGATCATGCGGTCCAGGTCGGTCTTCGGAATGCCCTCGCCGTTGACACGGGCGATGACCGGCGGAATGGTTTCGGGCACGGGCTTCGGCGGATCCGGTGGTTTCGCGGCCGCGGCGCCGGGCTGCAACGCAGCTGCACCAACTCCACCTGCGGCCGTACCGGTGGCCGGTGTACTTGACGCGGGTGCGGGCTTGTCGGTCGCTTTATTACTGGTTGGGGACTTGTTGTTGCAGGCCGATGCCGCACACGTCAGGAGTATCAGGGCAGCCGCTGCGCCCGATCGAGCGTTCAACATCTTTTTATTATGGCCGGAAAGTATGGAGGCGGCAGATCTCGGTGGGTTCGGTGCCCTGGATGAACGCTTCGCGGAACACGCGGGGGCAGCTCGGCGTGGCGAGCTTGCCGGTGTCCCGGTCGATCTCCGCGAAGCTGATGCCCGCGGGCGGTTCGAAGCCCGTGCTTGGACGGCCGGCGAGGGCGCGGGTCATGAATGCCGTCCAGATCGGCAAGGCGGCCTGCGTGCCGCTGAGGCCGACCGGCTGGTTGTCGTCGAGGCCGACCCAGACCACCGTGAGGAGCTCGGGCGTGAAGCCCACGAACCAGGCGTCGCGCAGGTCGTTGGTCGTGCCCGACTTGCCGGCGGCGTCATGGGTGAATCCGGCCGCGCGTGCGCTCGCACCGGTCCCTTCGTTGATCACGCTACGCATCATGTTGGTGACGAGGAAGGTCGTGTCCGGGCGTGAGACGCTGCGCGGCGCCACCGCCTCGACCGCGATCTCCCTGCCGCCGCTGACCATCCGCGAAATCGGTTTCAACGGCCGGATGGTCCCGCCGTTGACGAACAGCGTGTATGCGGCGGCGACCTGCAGCGGGGTCGCCTCGAACACCCCGAGAGCGATGGAGGGGTAGGGGCGAGGCGGGGTACCTGCTCCCACGCGCCGCCACAACCCCGCCACCTGGTCGTAGCCGGCAGCCTCCGCGACCTTGATCGTCACGATGTTGCGAGAGAGCGCGAGCGCACGACGAAGCGTGATCGGGCCTTCGTACGCTCCGTCGTAGTTTGCCGGCGTCCAGGTCTGCTGGTTGAACTCCCACGTGGTCGGCTCGTCCATGACGACCGACGCGGGGGTGATGTCACTTCGCCCTTCGGCCAACCCACGCTCGAAGGCGGCGAGAAACACGAAGGGTTTGAAGACGGAGCCGGGCTGGCGATTCGCGTTGATGGCCCGGTTGAACTGGGACTGGTTGTAGCTCCGGCCGCCGACCAGCGCGAGGATCTCGCCGGTCCGCGGATCCAGGGCGACGAGCGCGGCCTGGGCGCGCTGGCGCTTCCGCTTCGCGAGGATCTCGTCCACCCGGGTGAGCCCGTCGCGCACGGCGTCTTGCGCGAGCTTCTGGAGGTGCAGGTCGAGCGTCGTGTAGACGTCGACCGCTCCGGCCACTTTGTACTTGGCCTGAAGCTCCTGGCTGATGAGATCGACGAAGTAGGGCGCCTCGTTTTCGAGTGACCGCGCCGCGACCTGGAGGGGCTCGCGCGACGCCCGCGCGGCTTCGTCGGGCGTGATGAACCCGGAAGCGGCCATCGCATTGAGCACGACGTTGCGCCGTTCCCGGGAACGCTCCGGGTTATTGAACGGGGAGTGGCGCGGAGGGGACTGGATGACGCCCGCAATCGTGGCGGCCTCGCTCAGCGAGACGTTGGCGACGTCCTTGCCGAAAAAGAGCCGCGAGGCCTCCGGCACACCGTGGACCGCGAACGAGCCGCGTTGCCCCAGCCAGACGTCGTTCAGGTACAACTCGAGCACCTTGTCCTTCGTCAGTCGCCGTTCGAGCGCGATCGACATGATCCATTCCTGGAACTTGCGCTTGGGTGATCGCTCGGGTGTCAGGAAGGTGTTCTTCACCAGCTGCTGGGTGAGCGTGCTGCCCCCGCGCATATAGCTCTTGCTGCCGAAGACGTATTCGGACACGGAGACGACGATGGCGATGGGATCGATCCCCGGATGATCGTAGAAGCGACGATCCTCGATCGCGAGCACCGCCTGCACCATCTTCGGATGGATCTGCGCGAGCGGCACGTCGCGGCGCTTCTCTCGCCCGGTCGTGACCAGCGCCGTGATCAGCGGCGTGCTCAGCTCGAGGCGATCGGACCGGGCTCCGCCGTCAACCGCCTCGATGTAGTCGATGCCTGACGGCTCTTTGTCCTTGCCCCGCGCGACGAAATGGATCCGCGACAGCCGTCCGCGCGCGGTCCCTTCCTTCGGCACGATGAGGAGGGTGTCACGGCCGATCGTGAACTCACCGGGCCCCTGGGCCGGCGCGCGCTGCGCATACCCCAGGTCGTTGAGGCGCTCGACGAGCTGCCGGGCGGTGAGTGACTGGCCACGACGCACTTCAAAGGGACGCGCGAACACCCGTGGATCCGCCCGCTGGAATTCCCCCTGCAGTCGCGCGTCGATCATCCGCGAAAAGGTGACGTAGTAGTAGGCGGTCAGGCTGGAGAGGCACAGGAGCGGAATGCCCACCGCGAGCAGGGCGTAGAATTTCCAGCCGCGTCGGTGCCTGGCCTTTCCGCGCGCGGGGATCCGGCCGCGCTTGTCCCTGGCGGCGGGGGCTGCGTCGGGCAGCCCGATACGGGTTCTGGCCATCTGCTCTGATGTGTCGACGCGGGTTCGGGGGAACGTCCGTATTGTAACCGGCGTCTGAAGTAACCTGTGGAAAACGTCGTCCCCTGAGACCGTGTGCGCATGACCAATGTTGACCTGCTCGTTTTCGGGCCCCACCCTGACGACATCGAGATCGGCTTTGGCGGCAGCGTCGCCCTCCATGTCGCTCGCGGCTTCCGCGCCGGGTTATGCGATCTCACGCGCGGAGAGCTCGGCTCGAACGGCACCGTGGACGATCGCCTCGCCGAAGCCGAAGCCGCGCGGGCCGTGCTCGGCGCGGACTGGCGCCTCAACCTGGGCTGGCCCGACGGCGGGGTGTACGAATCGTCCGAACATGTCGATGATGTCGTCCGCCTGGTTCGCGCCTGCCAGCCGGAAGTGGTGGCGATCCCATACTGGAACGACCGCCATCCGGATCATCGCGCCGCGAGCGAGACCCTGAGCCGGGCCGTGTTCAAGGCGGGCCTGCGCCGCTTCACGGCGGGCACGGTTCAGCGACCCTGGCTGCGGCCGGACTCGACGTCGGAACCCTGGAAACCGCGGCGGGTCTGTTACTACTTCATCAACGACGACGCACCGGTGTCGTTCGGGCTCGACGTCTCCGAGGTGTACGACAAGAAGCGCCAGGCCCTGGCCTGTCATATGAGCCAATTCGCGCCGGTCGCCCCGGACGCCGTGCCCACTCGCTTGACCGGATCGACCTTCCGCCAGTTGATCGAGAGCCGGGACGCCTATCTGGGCGCGCTCACGGGGGTTGCCTACGCGGAAGGCGTCATCACGCGCGAGCCGCCGCTCCGCGCGTCGTTGTTCGATGACCGGAGGGCTGGGTGAATATCGGGATCGTGTGCTATGCGTCGGTCGGCGGCAGCGGGATCGTCGCGACCGAGCTGGCGAAGTGCCTGGCCGGCCGGGGCCACGAAGTTCACCTGATCAGCGCCGACCCGCCGTTTCGCCTGGGCGACTATCAGCCCGGTCTTTGTTTTCACCGGGTGAACACGCCCGCCTACCCGTTGTTCCGCGAGCCGCAGTACGTCATTTCCCTCGCCACCCGGATCGTGCAGGTCGCGCGCGAATTCAGCCTGGACGTCGTCCACGCCCACTATGCCGTGCCCCACGCCACCGCGGCGTACCTTGCGAAGCAGATCATGATGGCGTCGGCGGCGGTCGAGCGCGTGCCGCGGATTATCACGACGCTGCACGGCACCGACATCACCCTCGTCGGGAGCGACCGTTCGTATTCGGAGACCGTCGCGTTTTCGATCGCGCAGTCGGACGGCGTCACCGCCGTTTCGCACAGCCTGAAGGCCGATACCTACCGCACGCTGGCGGTCGAGCGGGATATCGAGGTCATCCCGAACTTCCTCGACTGCAAGGTGCACCGCCGGATCTACAACGCCGCGTTGCGCGCGCGGTATTGCCCGCCAGGGTGCGAGAAGATCATTGTTCACGTCTCGAACTTCCGTCCCGTGAAGCGCGCGCAGGCAGTTGTCGAAGTGTTCGCGCGGATCGCCGAGAAAGTTTCGTCGCGCCTGCTGCTGGTAGGGGACGGTCCGGATCTCGGCGATGCGATGGACACCGCGCGCCGGCTCGGCATCCAGAAGCGGGTGGAAGCGGTGGGGGAGCAGGACCAGGTCCTGCCGCTCCTCTCGATCGCCGACCTGTTCCTGCTGCCGTCGCAACAGGAGAGCTTCGGCCTCGCGGCTCTCGAAGCGATGGCCTGCGAAGTGCCGGTTATTGCGTCGCGCGTCGGCGGCCTCGATGAAGTGATCGAAGACGGTGTGACCGGCTTCCTCCACCCGCCGGAGGATGTCGACGGGATGGCGGCCAGCGGCGTGCGCCTTCTGACCAAGACCGAGTTGCACCGCAGCTTCGCGGAGGAGGCACGCGCCACGGTCACCGGCAAGTTCTGTTCCGACCTGGTCGTGCCAATGTACGAGCGGTTCTACGCGAAGCTTGTCGATCGCGAGTTTACGACGTCGAAGCGGGCGTCCGCCTGAGCTCCGGCACCTTCAGACTCTCCCAGGGGTGCTCTGAGAGCTTCGTGAGAAAAAGGCAAGTGGCTGTCGGTGGCTTCCCACCGAAGACTCAGATCGTCAGCAGCCAGTGCCGGCCGGACTCCAGGGGGAGCTCCTCCAGGAGTCGATCGACCAGGGCGGGACCATAGCGGTTCAGAAAAAACACCAGGCCGAGCGTCCGTTCCTGCGGCTGGCCCATCGGAAAAATCTGCGCCCGGGCACGGGTGAATTGACGCCGCAGTGTCTCGTCGCGCTTCTTCGCCGCCTGGATGACCTTGCCGCGCAGGCCCTGAAGATCGTGCTCCATCTTCCCGAGCGTTGTCTGCGCGGCGCCCGCGAGCGTCGGATCCACGGCCGGAATGACCGCGACCACGTGGTCCATGACCCGGCGGACCTGCTCGTCAGCCTGGGCCAGGGCGTCGCCCACCGTTGTGGGGAGCTGCGCCTCCAGCAATTTATTGAGCGCGGCATCATCTTGCGGCTGCAGCGCGTCGAACGGCAGCTGGTATTTGGCGAGGAAGCGGCCCGACGCGGCGTCGATCACCGTGGCGGTGGCGCGGGGACAGATGAGCGGCATCGGCACGCCGAAATGGGCGTAGACGCCTCGCAGTTGGCCGAGATACGCCAATTCGCTCGGGCCGGCGACGTAGGCGACCGTGGGGAAGAGCGCGTCCTGAACGATCGGCCGCAGCAGGACGTTCGGGCTGAATCGCTCGGGATGGTCGACCGCCGAGCCGACGAGCTGCTCGGCCTCGAAACGCTCGTCTCCGGCGACGAAGGCTCCCTGGTCGCGACGGATGGCCCGCCGGGGACCGCTGAAATGGAACAGCGCCACGCTGTCGGGTTGCGGCATGACCTGCGGCTGGTGCCCGCGGGCCTGCAGCTCGGCGCCCGCACCGGCGGCAAGCGACGACGTCCGGCCAGGGAACTGCAGCTCGCGGGCGAAGAGGTCTGCGACGAACGGTTTCGCCTCCGGGTCCGTGGACTCGAAAACGACGAGACCATGCGGGCCCAGGACGGCGTCGAGCAAGGTTGCGAACGCCGTCCCCACCCCCGCGCCGGGGGCATAGGCGGTGCGCAGCGCCGTGTCGAGCCAGCCGGTGAAATCGGTCGCCAGCATGGTCGCGTGCAGCTCGTCGAGCGTCGCCCGCACCCCGTCATCCAACCGCAGCGACCCCACCGGCAGTTCACCCGCGCCCGCGGGATCCGGCAGGGCGATCTCTTTCGGCTGGAGGTTCGCGTCCAGCACCACGATTGAACGGACTTCGGCCCAGTCGTGATCCTCAGCTTCGACCCAGAAGACCGGCACCACCGGGATTCCGTGCTCGCTCGAGGCGCGCCTGGCCAGCTGAATCGCGCTGATGGCCTTGAGCAGCGTGTAGAACGGGCCGCCGAACGCCCCGGCCTGCTGGCCGGTCACGATCGCGACTGAGCGGTCGTCGGCGAGCCGCGCCGCCGCGGCGCGAGCCGCTTCCGGCGCGTT
>JACDBQ010000901.1 GCA_013694845.1 Acidobacteriota bacterium | reverse complement strand
TGTCTGATCGCCGCATGCGTGTGCTGATCCGCGACTACCGCAAGAAGGACTACGCAACGGACGTATTGAGCTTTGCGGCGGAGGGATCCAGTGGCGAAGCCGCCTTCCGCCTTCCGCCTTTCGCAGCCCGCGCCCCGCATCCCGGATCCCGCCAGTTAGGCGATGTCGTCGTCGCCACCGGTGTCGCCCGGCGCCAGGCGCGTGCAGCGAGGCATTCATACCAGTCGGAACTTCGCGTGCTCGCTCTGCATGGGTTGCTGCACCTGCTCGGGTACGATCACGAGGATCCGCGCGACGACGGGCGAATGAAGCGGACCGAGATGCGCCTGCGAAAGAAGGGCGGCTTGAAGGCTGGCCTGATCCAGCGGATCGAAGGCGCGCGAGCGGGGGTGGGGCCCCGCGGGCACTAAAAATGATCCCGCTCCTCCTCTTCATCCTCGCCATCGTCGCCGTCTATGTCGGCACCATCGAAACCGCGTTCAGCGCGCTCATGCGGCTGTCGCTGCGGCTGATGGCCGAACGGGGCGGCCGCGATGACCGGCTCGGGTTCTATCTCGAGGATCCGATCCGCCTGTTCCTGCCGGCGCGCCTGCTGCTCGGCCTGATCTTCTCCCTGGCCACGATGTTCATCGCGATCCTGACGGGCCGGACCGGTCTGCCGGCGATCGGGATGCTGCTGCTGTTCGTCGCGGTGTTCATCCTGGTGTGCGAGCACGTGCTGCCGGTGCTGATCGTGCGGCGCAATCCGCAACGAATGCTCGAGATCCTGCTGCCGCCCTTCGACGTGCTCGCGCGCATGGTGCGGCCCCTCACGAACTCGCTGACCCGGCTGATTCTCGAGCCGCGGCGCGATCAGAATGGCGGCACGTCGGCGCCCGACCCGCCGTCGGGCGAGACCTCAGCACCGCAAACCGAAACCGAGGGGGAACAGGGGCTGATCGAAGAAGAAGGCCGGAAGCTGCTCCAGTCCATCGTCGATTTCGGTGACACGCTGGTGCGCGAAGTGATGACGCCGCGCCCCGACATGGTGGCGATCTCGGCCGGCGCCACCCTCGCCGACGTCCGGGCGCTTTTTCACGAACAGGAATACTCGCGGATCCCGGTGTATGGCGAAAATCTCGACAACATCCTGGGCCTGCTCTACCTGAAGGACCTCATCCGGCTGCGCGACAGCAGCGAAGGGGCGATCCTGCAGCGCGACCTGCCGCAACTGCTCCGTCCGGCCACGTTCGTGCCCGAGACCAAGCGCGTGGCGGAGCTGTTGAAGGAGTTCCAGCTCAAACAGATCCAGATCGCGATCGTCGTCGACGAGTACGGCGGCACGGCGGGGCTCGCGACGATCGAAGACCTGCTCGAGGAGATCGTTGGAGAGATCCGGGACGAATACGATGTCGAGACCGAGCCGGTGATTGAAGAGGCTGATGGGTCCGTTGTCTTCAGCGGCAAGGTCAACTTCGATCTGGTCTGCGAGCGCCTCGATGTCGAGGTCGACCCCGAGGGATTCGAGACAGTAGGCGGCTACGTTCTGACCCGGGTAGGCCGGGTGCCCGCCGTAGGCGAACGCTTCGAGCTCGATGGGATGATGGTGGAGGTGCTCGAGGCCGAGCGACGCCGGATCCACCGCGTGCGGTTCAGAAAGGTCCCGGTGCGCGAGTCAGCCGAGCAGGACTGAATCGCCCGCCCGCCCGCACCCCGGACCCCGCATAAAATACCCTATGCCTCGCGCCGGGTTCGCTTCCCTCATCGGCCGCCCCAATGCGGGCAAATCGACACTCCTCAATCGCATGGTCGGCGCGAAGGTCGCGATCGTCTCCGACAAACCGCAGACGACGCGTAATCGCATCGTGGCGGTCAAGAACATGCCCGACGGCCAGATCGTCTTCGTCGACACCCCGGGCATTCATCGTCCGCTGCACAGGATGAACGTGCGCATGGTGGACGCGGCCGTGGAGACCCTTCGGGAAGTGGATGTCGTCGCGCTGATCTTCGACGCGTCGACGAAGCCGGGCCACGGGGACGAGTACGTCTCGAACCTGCTGAAGGACGTCAAGGTGCCGGTGGTACTCGTCCTCAACAAGGTCGACCTGGTGGCCAAGGCCCGGCTGCTGCCGCTGATGGAGCAGACGCAGAAGTGGCACGACTTCGCCGCCATCATCCCGGTCTCGGCCGAGACCGGGGACGGAGTGGACCGGCTCGAGCAGGTGATCCTGGACCAACTGCCGGAGGCGGACCCGATCTACCCGGAAGACTTTCTCACCGACCAGGCCGAACGCACGCTGGTGGCCGAGATCGTTCGCGAGAAGGTCCTGCGCAATACCCGCAACGAACTGCCGTTCTCGACGGCGGTCGTCGTCGACCAGTTCGACGAGTCCGAGCGGGACCGCATGCTTCGGCTCTACTGCACGATTTACGTCGAAACCGAGTCACAGAAGCCGATCATCATCGGAAGGGGTGGTGACATGATCAAGCGGATCGGCACCGAGGCGCGGGTCGAGATGGAGGCGTTTTTCGAGACCAGGGTTTTTCTCGATTTGCGGGTGAAGGTCGATCCCGACTGGCGCGACAACGACCGCACGCTTGACGAGATCGGGGTCCCCCGCACCGCGCGAAAGCCGCGGCGCCGCTGAGAGCGATCGCGCATTCCGCGTCGGAGAAGGAAGAGAGGCTCGTCACTCGATTCGCTCCGGCGCCCACCGGGCATCTGCACATCGGGCACGTCGTCAATGCACTCTACGTCTGGCGAACGGCCCGCAGGTCCGGTGGTCGCGTGCTGCTGCGGATAGAGGACCACGACACCCAGCGCTCGGGGCCTGAGTACGAAAAGTCCATTCTCGAGGACCTGGAGTGGCTCGGTTTCACCAGTGATGCGCCGGTCGTACGCCAGAGCGAACGCGGCGAGCTTTATGAGCAGGCGCTCACCCGACTGAGCGCGCAGGGACTTGTCTATGCGTGCGAGTGCTCCCGCCGCGACATCACGGAAGTCAGCGGCGGCGGATCGGAGCTGAGATACCCGGGGACCTGTGCGGACAAGGGGCTGTCCCCAGCCACGGGTCGCGCCTTGCGCGCGCGGCTCCCGACCTCGGAGGTGCCGTTCACCGATTTGTTGCTCGGCCCGCAGCGGCAGGTGCCCGCCGACCAGTGCGGCGATCTCCTGGTCCGGGATCGACGCGGGAACTGGACATATCAATTCGCCGTTGTCGTGGACGACCTGGAGCAGGGTGTGAACCTGGTGGTTCGAGGCACCGACCTGCTTGCGTCTACCGGACGCCAGATCCAGCTCGCGCAGCTCCTCGGCCGCGCCGCGCCCCCCGATTTCATGCACCACCCCCTGGTCATGAAGTCACCGACCCAGAAGGTCAGCAAGTCCGACGGCGACACCGGCATCCGCGAGCTTCGAGCGGCCGGCATGTCAGCCGATGAAGTCCTCGACTTGGCCGGCAAGTGGCTCGTCTGATCCCCATCCCGCATCCCGCCTTTGTGGAACTTTCCGATGCCCTCGACTGAATACCCGCAGAATGCGTCGTACACGGGGCAATGACTGATCAATAGCAGCGGATCGCAGCAACGGGACGAGGTGTCTGGCATGAACGAACAGCAGGAGCGTGCGCTGTCGGCCGGCGTGAGGGCGCTTGCAGCGACGACGCGCACCGCATCCGCGAGTGCGGCGGTCGAAGCGATCGCCGCCGCGGGGCTCATCGCTCCAGCGGCAACCTATGCGCAGGGG
>JACDBQ010000892.1 GCA_013694845.1 Acidobacteriota bacterium | reverse complement strand
GTTGGGGAGCGGGAACAGATCCAGAAAAGGGGCGACCAGAGGATCCACGGCGATGGTCACGCCCGGACGCTGCGGATCCGGCAGCTGGCCGTTGCGCGCGGCCACGGACGGCACGGTCGTCACCTGGGTCGCGCCCATGGATTCGCGGAGCCACTCACCAGTCGCGAAAAACAGGGCGCGGTCGTGAAACACCCGTCCGCCAATGGAAAATCCCGACTGTCGACGCCAGAACTCCGGCTTTTCGCTGTCGAAGTAGTTCTTGGCGTCGAGCCGCCCATCCCGCAGGGTCCCGAAGGCTGATCCATGCAGATCCCTGGAGCCCGACTTGGTGATGATGCTGACGACACCGCCGCTGACGCCGCCGTACGACGCCTGGTAATTATTCGTCAGCACCTGGAACTCACGCACGGCTTCGAGCCCGAGAAACGTTCCGGCAACACTGCCCAGGCCGTTGTTATACAAGTCGGCGACGCTGGTACCGTCGAGAAGAAAAGCATTCGACCGGCTGCCCGCACCGTTGATGTTGATCTTCAGGCCGTGCTGATAGAGGACCTTGGTTTCCCGGGACGTCGTGGACACGACCCCCGGCTCGAGCAATGTCAGCTGCTCGTAACTTCGGCCGTTCACCGGAAGGCCGAGCACCAGCTCGCGATGAACGACCCCTCCGAGCTCGGACGATTCCCGCTGCAGCCCCGGGGCCGCCACACGGATTTCTTCGTGGCCCGTCGCGATCTGCAGCAGGACGTCCAGAACGACCGTCTGGCCCGTCGCGATCTGCAGCCGCTGGGTGTGCACCGCGAAGCCGGGGGCTTTGACGTCGAAGGCATGGTCCCCGGGCGTCAGTCCCACCACACGATATCGCCCGGCCTGGTCGGCGACCACCGTTCGTGACACGGACGTTTCCAGGTGCGTGACGGTCACCGCGGCGGCAGGCAGGCGTCCGCCTGTGGCGTCCTGCACGACGCCGGACACTGTTCCGCCGACGTTCTGCGCGGTCGCCAACGGCGCCGTCATCGACAACAGGCTGAGCGTAATCAGAAACAGACGTGTGCAATGGAGCGGCATGGGCTGGTCGAGAATCTACACCACGCCCGGCAGCGTGCCAACCTGTGCGGCAGGTCAGTGGTCGGGACGTCAGCCCGCATCGCGGTCTTGAGCGTTGCGATCGCATTCGCGTACTATGGCCCTCGAGCCGCGCGCACGTTGTGGGCGCGGCCCGCGTTCACCGTAGCAATCAGCAACCGACATCGCGGGAGGAAGACGGCCGTGCGCTCCACCTTCGCGTCTCGTGTCCGGTCGGCGGTGGCTCGCGCTGGTTCCGACTCTCAGCGGCTCCTGAGTCTCAGACCTGCGGTCCTGGCAGGACTGCTGCTGGCAGGCGTCGGTCTCGCGGCGCACGAGGGCCACGATACGCCGCTGCGGCCAGTGTACAAACAGGTGCAGATCGGCGAGACTGCGTACCGCGTCGGCTTCGCCGCCATCCCGCAGGACCCTCTGGTCGGCGAAGACGTCCGGCTCGAGTTTCGCATCCTGCACGCCGGGCCACAGGGGGCCGGCAGCCCGTCCGAGCGGCCGGTGGCCTCCGCCGGCAATCCACGGGTGGAGATCGTCCCGACGGCCGGGACACCAGCGATCGCCTCGCACCTCGTACCTGGAGATGTCGCAGGCACCTACTTCGTTCGCCACCGTTTCGCGGAACGCGGGCAGTTCGGCATCTCAACGCGTGCGCAAGCGGGTTCGGACAGTGTGATGGCTGAATTTCCGTTACTCGTGGGCGCCGGCCCGGTGGGACGCGCGCCTCTCCTGGCTGATGGGATCGGCTTACTCGTCCTCGGTGCCCTGGCGTTTTCCATCTGGCGTACCCGACGGGACCCGCAGACCGCTTCGTCCTCGACGCCGCGCGATGCAGCCGCGATCACTTCATGCCTGGCACTGGTGGTCATCGGTCACGTGTGGATCGCCCCCAGCGTCGGCAAACTGTTCCTGCCAGAGCGCCACACCGGCACGATCGCCTGGGAGACGCCGGACCCGGCCAAGCCCGCACCCGCAGTGGAGCCTCACACCCATCCCGAGGGAACCCCGCCACACAGTCATCCCGATCGGGCCGCGCCCGGCAGGGGATCAACACCACAGCCCTCGTCACCCGAACCGGCGCCAGGCCAGACGCCTGCCGCAGAGCCCACGGAGATCGCGAGTACCGTGGTCCCGGTCCCCGGGCAGCTCGTGGACGTCTTCGTACCCATCACCGCCCGGGTGCTCTTCGAAGGTTTCGTGCCACGACTGGGGCGGACGGTCCGGCGGGGGCAGACGATCGCCACGCTGGAGCATCACTATGTCCTTCATGACGCAAATCACCTGATCAACCAGCGCTGGCCGTTTCTTGTCGGTCTGCTGGAGAGTCGGCGCAGGACGCTCGACGCCGAACTGAATGCCAGCAGACAACGAAGACTGCAGGCCACCGGCGACGCTTCCGTCCGCCAGATGATGACCGTAACCCAGGCGGTCGCCCGAGCCGAAGGGGAGCTCGCCGAGGCACGGCTCACGCAGCAGCATGCCGAGAAGGCACTGGCGATGCACGACGCGCAGATCACCCGAGGCAACCTGGTACGCCGGCCGCTCATCTCGCCGCTCGACGGCACCATCGACGAGGTGCATTTCACCCAGGGACAACTGAAGTACGAGAACGACAAGGTCCTGACGATCTTGGACCTGTCGCGGGTGTGGATCGAAGCACGGTTTCCCGAACACGCGGCATCCACGCAGCCACCGCGCCAGATGACCTTTGTCTCGTCCGCGTTCCCCGACGTCCGTTTCGAAGGTCGGCTGGCGCGAGTTGCCAACACCCTCGACGCAAGTACTCGCACAGTTTCTGCGTTCTTCGAAGTATCAAACCCGCAGCGACTGCTGCGGCTCGGCATGCGCCTGACCGGCCGCAGGCCAGAGGACACGGTCGTAGCCGGAGCTCCATCCGCAGCACCCGTGATGCGGGCGGCCGACGCGGCCGGCGCCCCGGTCTTCACGCTGCCGGCAATCGTCAAGGCGCAGCCTGAGCGGACCGCGGAGGTGACAGCCCCTCTCTGGGGCCGGATCGAATTCGCGGGTCGGCGGCTCAACGTGGGTGACCGGGTCGAGAAAGGGGAAAACCTGGTTCAGGTGGTCCTCGAGTTGGCGATCGACGAACGCTATCCGATGGAAGCGCGCGCCGTCGAGATCAATGCCGAACGGGAACTTGCGAAAACCAGGCTGGGACGGGCCGCCAAACAGTTTCAGGAGGCGGTGGCACGCTTGAAGGCCAATCCCGACGACGCGTTTGCCAAGGAGGAAGTGGAGCTGACCGAGCGTCGCCACACCGCGGCCGAACTCGAGGAGACGTTGCTCGCCCGGCAGGCCGAGGCGTTTCAAGGCGTCATGAAACGCCGCGATCCCAGGATCACCGTCGTCCAGGCACCCATTTCCGGCGTCATCACCGACATCGGATTCCGTCCGGGCGAACTCAATCGCACCGGCGAATTCCGCCGGCTGCTGACCATCGTCGACCCGTCACGGATCTGGCTCGAGGCACCGGTGTACGCCCATCAAAGCGCCGCCGTTCTCCACGGCACGTCGCGAGCATCTTTCATGTCCTCCGGGTTGCCGGCGCCCCGTTCGCTCGAGCGGCCGATCGCGGTGTCCGGCTCGGTCAGTCCTGAGACCGGGACCTTGACGGTCATTTTCGACGTGCCGAATCCCGGTGGCGTCCTGAAGGTCGGCGCGTCCGCGCAAATCGTAGTACCCCGGAACTGACCGAATGCTGAATCGGATCATCCGGTTCGCGCTGGATCACCGCGCTCTCATCCTTATTCTCGCGGTCGCCGTCATTGGCTATGGGCTGGTGGTCGTGCCGCGCCTGGAGATCGACATCTTCCCGGATCTGAATCGCCCCGTCATCACCATCTTTGCCGAGGCCCCGGGGCTGGCTCCCGAAGAAGTCGAAGCCCTGGTGGCGCAGCCCCTCGAAAGCCTGGTCAACGGTGCGACGGATGTGGAACGCGTTCGCTCCGTCTCGTCGCCGGGTCTGGCGCTCCTCTACGTCGAGTTCGACTGGGACACCGACATCTACCGCGATCGCCAGATCGTCGCCGAGCGCCTCCAGCTGGCCGCTGGCCAGCTCCCCGCGGGGGTGCAACCGACGATGGCCCCGATCACGTCGTTGATGGGCGAGATCATGCTGGTCGGCCTGGTGAGCAGCGGTGGGCGATCACCGCTCGACCTCCGTACCGTTGCTGACTGGACGGTGCGGCCGCGCCTGCTGGCGGTTCCGGGGGTCGCGCAGGTGACGGCGATTGGCGGCCGTGTCGCTCAATACCAGGTGCTCGTCCGAACAGACCGGCTGCCCCAATACGGCCTGTCGCTGACGGACGTGGAAAAGGCGGTCGCCGCGGCCAACCTGAATACGCCCGGCGGCTACCTCGTCACTCCGGAGCGGGAGTTCCTGGTCCGGAACCTTGGGAGCGTGAAAGGCGTGGAGGATCTCGAGCAGGCCGTCGTTGCGACGCGCAACGGCGTGCCGATCATGCTCAAGGACGTCGCCCGCGTGGCGCTGGGGGCGCAGGTGACGCGCGGCGACGCCGGCGTCAACGGGAGCCCCGGCGTGATTCTGAGCATTCAGAAACAGCCGGGGGCGGACACGCTCGCGCTCACCGCGGCCCTGGACCGCGCCTTCGATGAGCTTGCGACTTCGATTCCATCCGACGTTCGGATCGACCGCTCCCTCTTCCGGCAGGCCCGCTTCATCGAAGTGGCCATCGGCAATGTCCGTACGGCGCTGGGGCATGCCATCCTGATCGTCGCGATCGTCCTGTTCCTGTTCCTGCTGAACGTTCGGACCACGGCGATTACGCTCACCGCCATCCCGCTCTCGCTTCTCGTCACCGGCATCGTCATGTACTGGTTCGGCCTGTCGGTGAACACGATGACGCTGGGCGGCCTCGCGATCGCGGTCGGTGAGCTTGTGGACGATGCGATCGTGGATGTGGAGAACGTGTTCCGCCGGGTCCGGGAGAACAGAGTCCTTCCGTCTCCTCGGCCCGTCCTGCAGGTCGTGTTCGACGCGTCGAGCGAGGTGCGGAACTCGATCGTTTTTGCGACGATTATCATCGTCGTCGCTTTCCTGCCGCTCTTTTTTCTGAGTGGAATCGAAGGACGGATGTTTGCCTCGCTCGGTGTGGCCTACATCGTGTCGATTCTCGCCTCGCTCGCGGTCTCGCTGACGCTCACCCCCGTGCTGTGTTCGTATTTCTTTGCGGGTGCGGGCTCGATCCGGCGGGAAGCCGACACGGCGTTCGTGGGATGGCTCAAGCGCCAGGATGTCCGGCTGCTCCGGTTCGGCTTGCGCCGTCCGGTGCCCGTGCTCGTCGGTGCGCTCGTCTGCTTTCTGATCGCGGTCTCGCTGTTCTTCGTACTGGGGCGTGAGTTCCTGCCGCCTTTCGCGGAGGGCACACTGACCGTCAACCTCCGTGCGGAACCGGGGATCTCACTGGACGCCTCCAACGTCATCGGCAGGACCGCCGAGCGTGCGCTGCTGTCCCTGCCCGAGGCAGTCTCGACCGGCCGCCGGACCGGACGGGCGGAGCTCGATGAACACGCGGAAGGCGTGAACAACACGGAGATCGATGTGGTGCTCCGGCCGTCGCCGCGCAGCCGCGAGGAGATCCTGCAGTCGGTGCGGGACGGGCTGACGCCGCTGAGCGGCGTGACGGTGAACGTCGGCCAGCCGATCTCGCATCGGCTCGACCACATCCTCTCCGGTGTGCAGGCCCAGGTGGCGATCAAGGTGTTCGGCCCGGACCTCTCGCGCCTCGCCGTTACGGCCCGCGACGTCGAGGCCGCGATCCGACAGGTGCCCGGCGTCGTCGACGTCGGCGTCGAGCAGCAGACGCTGATACCGCAGGTACAGATCCGCATCAACCGCGCGGCGGCGGCGCGGTACGGTCTCCAGGTTGCTCCAACGAACGAGCTTCTTGCGACCGCGCTGAATGGACGCGTCGTGTCGCAGGTGATCGACGACACGAAGCGGATCGATTTGCTCGTGCGACTCGACGAGCCGTATCGAAACGACGTCGATGCGTTGAAGGAGCTCCTGGTAGACGGCGCGGATGGCACCCGGGTACCGCTCGCAATGGTCGCGGACGTTTCGACGGCAGCGGGACCGAACCAGATTCTGCGCGAGAACGCGCAACGGCGGATGGTCGTGCAGTGCAACATTGTTGGCCGGGATCTCGCGAGCGTGATTGCCGACATTCGGCGGGCGGTTGATGGAGCGGTCACGATCGAACCCGGTTATTTCGTCGAGTACGGCGGACAGTTCGAGAGCCAGCAGCGTGCGACCCGGCTGATCGGGGGGCTCTCCGCGCTGTCCGTTCTGCTGATCTTCGGCGTGCTGTATGGCCACTTCCGGTCGGCACGGCTCGCGTTGCAGATCATGGCGAGCATTCCTCTCGCCGTGATCGGTGGGGTGGTCGCCATCGTGCTGACGGGCGGTACCCTATCGGTGGCTTCGCTCGTCGGTTTCATTACCGTGGCGGGCATCAGCGCGCGCAACAACATCATGATGCTGTCGCACTACCTGCACCTGATGGAGTCGGAGGGTGAAGCGTTCGACCAGAAGATGATCCTCCGCGGCTCCCTCGAACGTCTGGTGCCAGTTCTGATGACGGCGCTCACCGCCGGACTCGCGGTCCTGCCGCTGGTCCTTGCGCGTGGGGTCCCCGGCAGCGAAATTCTCCACCCGGTCGCGGTGGTGATCCTCGGCGGGCTCGTGAGTGTGACCCTGCTCGATCAGCTGGTCACGCCGGCGCTATTCTACGCGGCGGGATGCCCTCCGGAGCTGCGGCGGAGCCTCCGTGTCGCACCGGCGGGCGGCATGCCCAGCTGAGAGAGAACGCACCGCGCGCCCCTATTGCTTTCGATGCTCTTTGAGCTTTCGCAACGCCGCCATGTGGGCGGCTGCCTTCTCGGCGTTGCCCAGCTGCACGTAGGCATCAGCCAGAACCTGCAAGGCTGCCAGCTCGATCGGGTTTTGGCGATCGGGTCCCGTTTCGATTTCGTGTGAGTGCCGGATATCGACGTCGCGAATAATGGGA
>JACDBQ010000891.1 GCA_013694845.1 Acidobacteriota bacterium | reverse complement strand
AGACCGCACGGCTTGTCTACTTGGTGACACCTGGCCCCGGCGGCGGAGGGGGTGGGGGCGGGCTGAAGATGCCGAAACCACCGGCACAAGCAGAGATCAAGGGCGTCGCCCCATTCAAGAGACCGGTGCCACCACCGCGGCCGCTGACCACGCGCAAGCCGGAGCCACAAGTCCGGCCTGCGGTTCTGCCTCCTGTCACTCCAGCTCCGGAAATGCCCGTCGATCCTCCGCCGCCGGCACCGCCACCCGCGGTCACCCCCCAGGTCATCGCGCCGGTAGTAACTGCGTCGTCGGATCCGCGCGATCGCGCCGGCCTGCCGAGCGAGACGCCTTCAGAAAGCGAGAGCCAGGGGAGCGGCGCCGGCGGCGGGGCCGGATCGGGCCAGGGGTCCGGTGTGGGCGAGGGCACCGGCGCGGGCATCGGGCCCGGATCCGGTGGCGGCACGGGTGGAGGCCCGTATCGTCCAGGGAGCGGGATCACCGCGCCCGCGATTCTCCGGGAAGTACGTCCGGAGTACACCGACGATGCACGACGGATGGGCGTCGAGGGTGACGTGGTCCTCGAGATCATCGTCCGGCGCGACGGCACCGTGGGCGAAGTGAAGGTCCTCAATGGCCTGGCGGGTGGGCTCGATCGCCGCGCGATCGACGCGGTCAGGCAGTGGCGCTTTTCGCCGGCGCGACGGTTCGGCACTCCCGTAGACGTCGTGGTCGAGGTCGCGGTGGAGTTCAAGCTCAGGTAACAGGCATGGATGCACTCCTGATCATTGTTACGGGTCTGTCGCTCGGGCTGGCGGTCGTCATGGCGACGCTGCTCGGACGAACACTGCGTGACGAGCGCCGACGATCGGACGCCCGCGTTGCGTTGCTGACGGAGCTTGCGAGCGAACCACCGGTCCGCCCAGCGAAGACGACGCCGGCGTCGAGCCGCGTGAGCGCGCCCACAGTTCGACCGCATTCAACCGTGGGTCTCAACGATCTCGACCTGCGGCCGGTGCAGGCACCGGCAACGAGCGCGCTCGGTTTGTTCCAGCGGCACGACGAGCCGTCCGCGTGGCCGAGACGGGTTGCCGTGGCGGGTGCCGCCGCCGCGGTTCTGGCGGTGCTGGTGTTCGGATGGAGCGCGATGCGCGGGAGAGTCGTACCGGCGGAGTCGAGGGTCGCGGCCTCACTGACGCCGCAGGCGCTGGAGCTCCGGTCGCTGGGACATGTCGAATCCGAGGGAGCGCTCACGATCCGCGGAGTCGTCCACAACCCGGCCGGGGGCGCAGCGGTGTCACGCGTCGACGCGGTGGCGCTCGTGTACGGCGCTGATGGCACGCTGCTCACCAGCGGACGGGCGCCGATCGACGGCACCGGGCTCGCACCTGGCGCCCAGTCGCCCTTCGTCGTGCGCGTTTCGGTGAACGGGATCGCGGCCCGCTACAGGGTTTCGTTTCGCGGCGAGGACGACCGGGTGATCGCGCACGTGGATCGCCGCGATCACGACGCGCTCGCTCGAAAGGATGTGCCATGAGATCCCGCCACTCGCTGACCGTCGCCATCCTGGTTGCGGCCGGAGCCGTCGTTGCCGCCGGGCAGCAGCAGGACGGCCAGGCATTTCGGTTCCGCACGGGTGTCGAGCTGATCAACGTCACCGCGACGGTGACCGACAACGGCGGCCGTTTCGTCTCCGGTCTGCAGCAGGAGGACTTCACCCTCTATCAGGACGACGAGCCGCAGCCGATCACCCACTTCAACGCCGAACGTGTGCCGGTCAGCCTCGGCATCATTCTCGACACGAGCGGCAGCATGGACGGCGAGAAGATGGCGGCGGCGAAGGCCGCGTTGGACCGCTTTCTCCTCGAGTTGCTGGGACCCGACGACGAGGTGTTTCTGTACCGGTTCGACAGCTCGCCCGAGCTCGTTCAGGAGTGGACGACGGATCGTCGACGCCTGAGCGCGGCGCTCCACCGCCTCCAGCCAAGGGGGGGCACGGCCATGTACGACGCGCTTACGGAAGCGATCCCGCTGGCGCAGGCCGGCAAGCATCGCAAGAAGGCGCTGCTGGTCGTCTCGGACGGGAACGACACCAGCAGCCGCACCGCCATCCTCGAGCTGAAGGCCCAGATCAGAGAGACGGAAGTCCTGGTGTATGCGATCGGCATCGACGCGCAGGGCTCCACGGACACCTGGCAGCCGCGGCGCCCATGGGTCGGCGTGGTTCAGTCGCTGCTGCAGGGGCCGATCCCGTTTCCGTTCCCGAGGCCAGGAGGCGGGAGGGGACGACCGCCGCGCACGATGCCGCCCCCCAACCCCGGTCCGCGTTTTCCGCCCGGGACGCCCCCGGGGCGACCGCCCAGCACCACACCTCGCAATCCGAACAGCCGCGTCACGCCGGACGATCGGGTGAACGTCGCCGCGCTGCGCGACATCACCGACGACAGCGGAGGCCGCACCGAAGTGATTCGCACGGCGCGTGACCTCGATCCGGCGACGGCCGGGATCGCCGACGAGCTCTCGAAGCAGTACTACATCGGCTATGCGTCCACGGCGGTGAAGGACGGCCAGTGGCACGCGATCCGGGTCGAGGTCCGCAACGGGCAGTATCACGTGCGCGCCCGGCGTGGGTTCGTGGCCACGCCTTAACGTGCGAGGTGCGAGGTGCGAGGTGTGACGTGCTACGTGCCACCGTGCGCACGTGCTCACGTGCTCACGTGCTCACGTGCTCACGTGCGACGTGCTCGTGAGAGCCGGGAGGCGGCTGATATGATGCCGCGGTGCAATCGTTCGGCGCGGCTATCGGGCTGAGCGTCCTTGGCAGCCTCGGCGGCCTGCTGGCGGCGGCGGGGTTTCTGCTGCTTGGCGATGGACTCCGCTCCCGGCTGGTGCCCTGGGCGATCAGTTATGCGGTCGGGACGTTACTTGGGGTGGCGCTGCTGGCGCTGCTCCCCGAAGCCCTGGAGACGCTGCCTCCATCGACGGCGCTCGGCACCTTGCTCGGCGGCGTGCTCACGTTTTTCCTCCTCGAAAAACTGATGCTCTGGCGCCACTGCCACGACGGCGACGGCCATGAGTGCGAGGTGCACACGAGCAGCGCCGCGTCGCTGGTGATCGTGGGCGACACATTCCACACCTTCGTGGACGGCGCGATCATCGCCGCGGCGGTGCTGACCTCCATTCCTCTCGGCGTCACCACGGCGCTGGCGGTGGCCGCGCACGAGATCCCACAGGAGGTGGGAGATGTCGCGATCCTCCTGCGCGCCGGTTATTCGCGATCCAAAGCGCTCACCCTCAATCTGATGTCGGGTATCGGCGGGGTGCTGGGAGCCGGGGCCATGATGCTGGCGTCGCAGACGGTGCCACCCGCACTGCCCTATGTGCTCGCGTTTGCCGCCGGCAACTTCCTCTACATCGCCATGGCGGATCTCATTCCCGACCTGCATCGGGGGAAGGGTGAGGGAGGAGCGCTGCGGCAGATGGTGCTCATCGGCGCGGGCATTCTGACGATCGTCCTCCTCTAGTCGCCTCGGACGACGTCCTCTCTGAGAGCGACAGGGGACGGCGGCGGCGCAACCGTACGGCTCTATCCCCAGCAAATCCACGGTCGTTTCATGGCATCCGCTTTGCCCTGAGAAGACGTGATGCAGCCTGCCGGCCGGTGCTTGGTTCGAGCCGGAGGTCCCCATGATTGCCAGGATCGTTTCAGCCGTCGTCCTTGTCGCGCTCTCCGCTGCGGCAGGGTCCGCACAAACCGTGACCCGGGAAGCCCTGACCGACGCGGTCACGCGTTCGATCAACGGCTACTCGCGGTTCACGATCTTCGATGACATCAGCGTGCAGGTCGACGAGGGAGCCGTCACGCTGCGCGGCAAGGTGACCATGCCGTTCAAGCGGAGCGACCTCGGGGAGCGCGTCGCGCTGATCGAGGGCGTGCGTGCCGTTCGCAACGAGATCGAGGTCCTCCCCGTGTCGATACACGACGAAACCCTCCGCCGGAAGATCGCGCGCGCCATCTACGGCAATCCGGCATTCTGGCGATACGCCGCGATGCCGAATCCACCCATTCACATCGTGGTCGAAAACGGACGGGTGACGCTCACAGGCGTCGTCCCGACGGAGGTGGATCGCGCGCTGGCGCGGTCACTGGCCACCGGCCAGGGAGAATTCGCGGTGGTGAGCTCCCTGAGGACCGATGCCGAGGCGCGTCTCGAACGCGATGTCATCAAGGGGGCAGAGGGCGGGAGTCTGAAAAGAGTCGACGCGACGATGCGATGAAGCCGATCGAGGCGCTGAGCGCAGCATTCGGCTGGGGGCGTACTTCAGGCGGCGATCTTGTCGTGCTCGCGGCCCTTCCGCATCGTCCACCAGATCAGCAGCACCAGCACGACGACGGCGGCCAAAAACGCCGAGGCAAAGAGCCAGAGCGTCCGATAGAGAATCGACTGGCTTTCCATTTCAACGACGATGTCGATCGGGCGGCCGTCGAGACGGTCCGCGAGGTGCTGCTCCCAGGCGAGGATGTTGCCGCGTCGCGCCAGCGACGGCTCGTTGGTTTCAAGATCGCGGGCCGTGTGGTGAAGAATTTTCGACGGAAGGTGCAGCCGGAACGCGACGATCTCGCTGCCGTCCCAACCGTAGTTCTTCAGGGCACCTGGCTTCATGGCCGATGGCCCGACGGTCTGGTGGTAGACATGCCGGCCGTCTTTCGCCCCGAACTCGTAGCGCGACCATGACAGCGGGGCCGCTTCGCTCAGTTTCCGGATGTCGTTGATCTCCATTCGAATCTGTACGAAACGTCGTCCCTTCCGCGTCCAGACGCGGCTGACTCGCCGCACGTCGGAGACCGGTGTCTGAAACAGCGCGCGGATGTCGTCGCGGTTGAACCGCTCGGACGAGTCCGTCGGAACCCTCAGCCCGCGTAGCGCCGCCAGTGCGGCAAGCGACGAGTTCACGACCAGCGTCGCGGAACCGTCGATCCCGATCGTCAGATCTTCTTCGTATTCGTATTGCCTGCCGAGGATTCCGCCACCGCAGCCGGCGGCCGACAGGACCGAGATCGCCGCGACCACGGCCGCGGCCACACGAGTGAGCACGATCCGAATGATATCGTAGCAGCACGTCCCCATGGCTGACTCCCCGCGGCTCTTCCTGATCGACGGCAGTTCGCAGATGTACCGCGCATATCACGCGATGCGCGGCGCGGGCCTGAGCGGCCCGGGCGGCAAGACCACCCACGCGGTCTACATCTTCGTGACCATGCTCCGGAAGCTCCTGCAGGATCACGCGCCGCAATACATCGCTGCGTCGTTCGACCTGGCCGGGCCGACGTTCCGTTCCGAGATGGCCACCGATTACAAGGCGAACCGCGCGCCGATGCCATCCGACCTCGCGGAACAGATTCCGTGGGTCCACGAAGCATGCAAGGCGCTCGGGGTGCCGATCCTCACCTACGACCGCTTCGAGGCCGACGACGTGATCGGCACGCTGGCCACGCAAGCGGTCGGTCGCGGCTTCGAGGTGGCGATCGTCACCGGCGACAAGGACTTCTTTCAGCTTGTGCACGACGGGCTGAAGGTCTACAACCCGAAGGAAGACGGCACCTGGTTCGACGCCCAAGCCGTCGCGGAGAAGTTCGGGGTCGCCCCGTCGCAGGTCGTGGACGTGCTGGCGCTGATGGGTGACTCGATCGATAACATCAAGGGCGTTCCAGGCATCGGCGAGAAAGGCGCGCGCGATCTGGTCGCGACCTACGGCGATCTCGAGGCGCTCCTGGCACACGCCTCCGAAATCCCGAACAAGCGGTACCGCGAGGGGCTGCTCCACCACGCGGACGATGCCCGCCAGAGCCGGGAGCTCGCGCGGATTCGCGTGGACGTGCCGGTCGAATTCGAACCTGAAGCCGTCCGCTATCGGGGCGCGGACCAGGCCGCGTGCTTCGAGCTGTTCACCAGGCTCGGGTTCCGCACGCTGGTAATGGAGTTCGCGCCGACCGCTGACACCGTGGCGAAGGACTACCGGATCGTGACCGAGGCTGACGATCTCCGCACCCTGGCGGCAGAATTGAAGCAGGCCGGTCGATGCGCGCTCCGAGTGATCCCGGATGGGCCGTCGGCCATGCGGGCCGCCATTGCCGGGATCGCGTTCTCAACGGCGCCTCGCCAGGCGCGCTACGTTCCGTTCACGGAGGTCCCTCGGGCCGCGTCGGATCTGTTCGACAGCGACGCGGAAACCGCGGTCGCAGGGATCGATGGCCGTGCTGCCCTGGACGTTCTGAAACCGGTGCTCGAGGACCCGTCGATCCTCAAGGTCGGGCACGATCTCAAGTTCGACGTGATCGTCCTTGCGCGCCACGGGATCACGCTGCGCGGGGTGGAAACCGACACGATGCTGGCGAGCTACCTGATCGACGCGACGCGCTCGTCGCATCCGCTCGAGGAGCTGGCGCTCGAGCACGCCGGGTACAAAGCGCTCCGCGACGAGGACGTCTGCGGGCGGGGCGCCAAGGCAATCTCGTTTCGCGAGGTTCCACTCGAACGCGTGCGTGACTACGCCGGCGAGCGCGCGGATCTGGCGCTGCAGATGGGCGGCCGCCTGCGCGAACTGCTGCGGCAGGAGCAACTCGAAGAACTGTACGACACGCTAGAACTACCGCTGGTGCCGGTGCTCGTCGACATCGAGCGGGCCGGGATCTGCGTGAATGGCGCCGCTCTCGTCGGGCAGTCCGGCCAGGTCGACCAGGAGCTCGCGCGGCTGGCGGCGGCCATTTACGAGCTGGCAGGTGAAGAGTTCAACATCAACTCACCGAAGAAACTTTCGGAGGTCCTGTTCGACAAGCTCGGGATGAAAACCGAAACGATCCGGCGCACGACGAAGACCAGGGCGCAGTCGACCTCGTTCGAAGTGCTCGAAGAGCTGGCGCTGACGCATGACCTCCCGCGGCAAGTGCTCGATTGGCGCGCGCTGATGAAACTGAAGGGCACCTACATCGACGCCCTGCCACAACTCGTCAATCCGGACACCGGCCGCGTTCATACCTGCTTCAACCAGGCGGTCGCGGCCACCGGGCGGTTGAGCAGCAGCGACCCGAACCTCCAGAACATTCCGATCCGCACCGAGGTCGGGCGCGAAATCCGGCGGGCGTTCGTCGCCGAACCGGGCAACGTCCTGATCTCGGCAGACTACTCACAGATCGAGCTGCGCGTGCTGGCCCACCTCTCGGACGAGCAGACCCTGATCGACGCCTTCAGCCGAGATGAAGACATCCACGACCGCACCGCGCTGAAAGTGTTCGGCGCGCACAGCGCGCTGAGCGCGCACGAGCTGCGTCGCCGCGCAAAGATCATCAACTACGCCCTGCTCTACGGAAAGCAGGCGTTCACGCTCGCGAAAGACATCGGCGTTTCCCGGCAGGAGGCGCAGGACTTCATCGACGCCTACTTCGCGGGGTTCCCCGACGTCCGGCGCTTCATCGACCAGCTCCTGGTGACAGCGCGCGAGACCGGGGTCGTGAAAACGATGTTCGGACGTCGCCGGCTCGTGCCCGAACTGACCAGCCGCAACGGCCAGATCCGCGGCGCCGCCGAGCGGGTGGCCGTGAACCTCCCGATCCAGGGATCGGCAGCCGACATCCTGAAGAAAGCAATGATCGACGTCCACGCCGCCCTGTCCCAGGTCGCAGGCGGCCGGGCCCGGATGATCCTGACCGTCCACGACGAACTGCTGTTCGAAGCGCCGCGGGAAGCTGCCGATGAAACCGTCGCAATCGTCCGTGACCGCATGGAGAAGGCCGTGACGCTGAAGGTGCCCCTGACCGTGGACGTCGGCGTTGGGGAGAACTGGAAAGAAGCAAAGTCGTAGCTCTCAGCTCCCAGCTTCCAGCTCCCAGCTTCCAGCTTCCGGCTTCCAGCCTCCGGTTCCAGGTGCAGCCTGCCGGCCCCGGCTGTCTTTCTTTGGGGGCTTCTCGACTTCGAGTTGGTGATTCTTGCTGCGAACCCGGTCTTAACTGCAAGCTGGAAGCTGGTAACTGGAAGCTGGTAACTGGAAGCTGGTAACTGGAAGCTGGTAACTGGAAGCTGGTAACAGGAAGCTGA
>JACDBQ010000873.1 GCA_013694845.1 Acidobacteriota bacterium | reverse complement strand
GGCATTGAAGGCGGCGGTCACGTAATCCAGCAAACCCGGCTTCGATGCCATCTATGGTCGGACAATTGTGTCCGAGCAGGGCCGGCCTCGCAAGGCGTCTCCGGTGAATTGTGCCCTGCGGACGCCGAACGGTGGTTGAACTGCCCACCCGGTGCAGCGCGGCAGTGGTTTGCCCCTTCTGTTAACCCAACGTCCTCAGAAGCGTTAACGTCTCATGCACATGCGCGACGACCTGAAAGCCGCTTTCCGCTCCTTCCTTTCGTCCAGGACCTTCACCGCCGTTGCCCTGCTGGTGCTCATGCTCGGCATCGGCGCCAGCACGGCGATCTTTTCGGTCGTCGATGCCGTCGTGCTGCGGGGGCTGCCGTTCGAGGAACATGACCGTCTAGTGGCTGTGGGTGAACGCCAGGCGCCGGGCCCCAATGCCGCGCCAGGGCGGGATCCGGAACAGTTGAACAGCATCGCGCCCCAGAACTACATGGACTGGGCCGCGCAGCAGCAGGTCTTCGAGTCCTTCGCGGCGGTCGCGGGGCGCGGAGTCACGTTGCGCGAACCGGGCGCCGAGCCGGAGGACCTGCGGGCACAGGCGGTCACGTCACAGTTCTTCGACGTTCTCCGGGTACGACCGGCAATCGGCCGAATGTTCACACCTGAAAACGAGGTCGACGGCCGTGACCGGGTCGTCGTGCTCAGCGATCCGCTGTGGCGGAGACGCTTCGGTGGGGATCCCAACGTCATCGGCCGGACGATCCCGATGGAGGGGGGAAGCTACGAGGTCATCGGCATCATGGCTCCGGACTTCGCCTACCCCGTCAGCGCCCCTCGTCCCACGGACCTCTGGATCCCGTTTGTCGTACCGCCGGATGAACGGGTTCGGCAGCCGAGCAGCTTCAGCTTCTATCTGCAGGCCGTTGCCCGCCTCAAACCGGGCGTGACCCTCCGCCAGGCACAGGCACAGATGGACCAGATCGCATCGACGATCGAAAAGGCGAACCCGGAATGGAACAAGGGACGCCGGGCCGGCGTGCGGCCGCTCCGCGATCACCTGATCGGCGCCTCGACGAAATCCTGGATGCTGATGCTGCTTGGAGCCGTGGCGATCGTGCTGCTCATCGCCTGCGCCAACGTGGCAAACCTGCTGCTTGCCCGGGCCAGCTCGCGCGAGCGCGAGGTCGGCATCCGCGCGGCCCTGGGTGCCGGACGATGGCGCCTGGTTCGACAATTGATGGTCGAGAGCCTGGTTCTTTCCATCGCCGGCACGGCCCTGTCGATCGTGCTCGCGTGGTGGGCAGTGCAGCTGCTGCGCACGTCGATGCCGGAGGGTGTTCCGCGGGTGACCGCCATCGCGCTGGACCTGCGCGTCCTCTCGGCGGCCGCCGGCCTGGCGGTCCTCACCGGTCTGCTCTTCGGTATCGTTCCGGCCTTACAGCTCTCGAGGCCTGACCTGACGACGGCGCTGAAGGACGGCTCTCGCGGCAGTGTCGGCGCCGGCCGGCAGCGGCTGCGCAGCGCGCTGGTCGTGGTCGAAGTCGCGCTGGCCGTGGTGCTGCTCGTCGGCGCCGCGCTCTTCATCGGCAGCTTCGTGACCCTGATGCGGATCGAACCGGGCTTCAGCACCGAGCACGTGCTGACCGCCCAGCTCGCGCCGCGGTCCACACCGGGAGCGCCACCGGTTGACCAGTCGGCCGCCTACGCTCAGATCGTCGAACGCGTGCGGCAGATTCCCGGCGTCATGCACGCATCGTTCCTCAGCGGCGGCATGCCGTTGAGCGGGAGCATGAGCTCCACGACGGTGACGATCCCCGGTAAGAAGGTCGAAACCGACAAGGGCGGCGTCAGCGTGCGGCGGGTCACGCCCGAGTATCACGCCGCCTTGAAGATCCCCCTCGAGAGCGGTCGCCTTTTCAATGACACCGACCGGGCCGGGGCGCCGCACGTCGTGGTCGTCAGCAACGGATTCGTGAAGAAGTACTTCCCCGACGCCAGCCCCCTCGGTCAGACGATCCGGTCGAACGACGCTGAGCGCACGATCGTCGGCGTGGTCGGCGACGTTTACCAGGTGAGTCTCGAGACCGAGCCGATTGCCGAGATCTACCTCCCGATGCCGCAGATTCGCACGGGGGCCGCCGATCTGGCCGTCAGGACGTCGGGCAACCCGTACGACGTGCTGCCCGCAATCCGCGCGGCGACGCTGGCGGTGCTGCCGGACGTGCCGCTGCGCAATGTGCGCACCCTCGAGGAGGTGTATTCGCGGCGGATCGCGCAACGCAAGTTGAACATGCTCCTACTCGGCCTGTTCGGGCTGCTCGGCCTGGTCATCTCCGCCGTGGGTATCTATGGCGTGATGGCGTACGTCGTTGCCCAGCGAACGCGCGAGATCGGGGTCCGCATGGCGCTCGGCGCCACCCGCGGGAACGTCGTCGGCATGGTCTTGAAGAACGCAGGTTTGCTGGTCGCGACCGGCCTGGTGCTGGGAGGCGCGGGCGCGTGGTGCCTCCGTTCGACGGCCGAGCGATTCCTGTTCCGGATGGACGCCAGCGATCCCCGCGCGTTTGTCGCCGCGATCCTGGCGCTGTCGCTGGCGGCGCTGATCGCGAGCGTCATACCGGCGCGCCGGGCAGCGACCGTGGATCCGATGGTGGCGCTGAGGGCTGAATAAGTGCGACGTGGCGACGTGCGACGTGCGACGTGAGACGTGCGACGTGCGACGTGCGAGGGAGTAGTCTAGTGGCGGATGGTGCCGTCAGGAAAAAAGCTCGGGCTCGCAGCGTTTCTCTTCTTTTTCGTCAAGGGGCTGCTCTGGCTCATCGTTCCCGTCGTCATTTACACATGGGGATGTTAGCTGAGCCACATCCGCCATGACGTCGTCGGCGGCTCGTGCTTGCGGACCTGACCGGCGACTGGCTCCAATTACTGTGAGCAATCCGATCGCTGACACACTAGCCCTGATAATCCGGCTACCGTCATGCCGCTCAGCCGCGAGCGGCGCTCACCACGGTTCTGACAGGAACAGAATGAACTGATCATCAAGTTCGCGGACTCTGTGGAAATCGGCCCAGCGAGTTGTCGATTGGCCATCTTCATCACTGAGGGTGAGACCGACATCGTGCCAACTGACGTCGTGGGCGCGTCTCAGCCCTTGCTGCTGGCGAAACACTCGCTTCGCCTTCCGGCGCAATTGAGACCGTGTGTCCAATCCAGGCACCGATCACGACCAGCTGCCCTCGTCTTCCGCCCCGCTGATGGGATCGTCCCGTTGGCGCGACGACCTTCGACACCGCGCCACGCTCATGGAATGCGCGGGCACTCTCGTGCAGCGCATGCAGAAGGCGTTGGTTCAGATGAACGTCCAGCTGCCGCTCGTCGTCAGCGACATCACCGGCGTCACCGGCCTGCGGATCCTCCGCGACATGGCCGGTCACCGCGATCCGGCACACTTGGCGCAGCATCGCGACTGATGAACGCGGGACGCACGCAGACTGCGCTCGGCGCCTTTGATCGACGGCTCGCCTTCCAGATCGGTAAAGCCAAGGCCATCACCGCCACCGCCCGAAAGCTCGCCATCCTGACCTACCGAACCCCTGAAACACGGACTCGTCTACGCGGATCCCAAGCGCCTCTGCGTACGA
>JACDBQ010000867.1 GCA_013694845.1 Acidobacteriota bacterium | reverse complement strand
GAGATCGCCGAGCGCGCCGCGGCGCTGATGGGACTGCCACTGCAGATCCGTCCAGTGACCCTCCGGAGCGCCGGGCTGCGCGCCAGACGGCCGCGCTACAGCGCCTTGTCGAACGCGAAGTTGATCGAGGCGGGAGCCCGGATGCGACCCTGGGAGGACGCACTGGCGGAGTTCGTCGGCGGAGCCGCGGCTGAAGCTCCGCGCCTTGCCTGAGACGACGCTCGCCCTACAGCGCGCCGTGTGCGAGACGCGCGACGCGCTCCCCGACGGCAAGACAGGCCGTGAGCCCGGGGGAATCGATACCGGCCGCGTGGATGAGCGCTGGCAGGTTCGCGTCCGGGCGGATCATGAAGTCGGCGAACCGTGCCTCGGGCGGATGCAGCTTGGGGCGGATGCCGGTGCCTCCTGGCCGGAGATCTTCCAGCGTCACTGCCGGCAGCAGCAATTGCGTGGGCGCGAGAAAAGCCTCGAGCGGTAGGCGATCGTTCTCGTAGTCGTCTTTCCGCGCCTGGTATTGGATCGTCGGTCCCAGCGTCACGGCGCCGCCCATCGTCCTCGTGAGATGGACGCCGAGGCCGTGCCCGGACGGATGGGGAAGCGGATACACCAGCCCGTGCACCCACTCGCGGCGTGACGGCCTGAGCTCCGCATATTCGCCGCGGCACGGATAGATCGTGAAGCGCTCTCCCCCGAGGACCGTCGACACCTCGTCTGCGTAGAGGCCCGCCGCATTGATCACGACGCGCGCGAGGATGCGCTCCGGTCCGACGTTCAGCTCGAATCCATGCTTGGTTGGCGTGCCGTTCTCCAGCCGCGCCGCGCGCACGAGGACTGCGCCGCTTCTCTCGGCCTCTTCGAGGAGCGCCCTGACCAGCCGTTCGGCTTCCACGCGGCCGCTGTCGGGGGACCAGAGCGCAGCGGCTGCAGAGACGCGCGGTTCGCGTGCGGCCACGAACGCCGCGTCCACGATCTCCAGACCCTTGACGTGATTCGCGGCGGCATGCCGCTGCAGCGCCTCGAGTTCGGGGATCTCGCCGGCGTGGGTTGCAACGACCAGCTTGCCGCACCGGGCGTGAGGTACATCCCTCGCTGCGCAGAAGCCATAGAGCCGCTCGGCCCCTTCAACGCACAGTTGCGCTTTGAGTGACTGAGGAGGGTAGTAGAGGCCGGCGTGAACGACTCCGCTGTTGTGGGTGCTCGTTTCCATCCCCGGGCGGGGATGGCGCTCGATGATGGCGACCGTGTGGCCGGCCGCAGCGATTGCCGCGGCCGATGCGAGGCCGGTGACGCCGCCGCCGATGACGGCGACGTCGATGTGTGCAGTGGCGATCATGGCGACCGCCGCAGTTTATCGCTTCGGTCGTTCGGCTCAGCGCGGTCCGGCAATCCGCCAACTGATGTCGCCGACCCGTTCCGGGTTGAGCATCTGACTGTCGAGGATGTCCCCGTCGGACAGGAACCAGGTCGCCATTTCCCCGGTGGAATTGTTGCGCCAGATCAAATCCGTCTTTCGGTCACCGTTGAAATCAGCGCTCGCGACGATCTCCCACTGGCTGTTGGCCATGGTGACGGCCATTCCATGACTCAGATACTGACGGTTGTCCATGTGCCAGACCAGCAACTGGCCCCACGACGTATGCCGCCAGAGGATGTCGAGCTTGCCGTCGTCGTTGTAGTCATCGATGGACGCGACGCGCCAGCGCGCGTCCGAGACGGTGGCGAGCAGGGCCGACTGACGCATCTGCAGGCCGTTCATGTACCAGACGTTGACGCGCCCGTCCTTGTGCTGCCAGATGATGTCGTCGATCTCGTCGCTGTCCATGTCGCCGGTGGCGACGATGCGCCAGAGCGGATCGGCGACGACCGAGTTCGTGAGCGCCACGTTCTCGATGCGCGTTTCTCCGGCCATCCGCCAGATCGCGACTCGCCCGTCGTCGTGCTGCAGGAGGAGATCGACGTTGCCGTCGCGATCGGCGTCCAGCGTACCCATGAGTTTCCACTTGGGGTCCCCGGTAGTCGAGGGCGTCAGGAACTCGCCTCGGTCGAGCGTGGTCCCCTTCATCCGCCAGACGGACAGTGCCCCGGTCTTATCATTCTGCCAGACCAGATCGTTGAGGCCATCGCCGTTGAAGTCACTGCGCGACCGGCCTTGCTGAACGACCGTGACCGATCGGTTCCCGCTGTAGATGATGCCGACGCGCGCATTCTTTGCGACGTTCCGCGCCACGGTGTAGCCGAGGGCTCTCGGGCCAGTGCCCGCGAGGCTGGCTGAATTGAGAGTGAGCCAGCTGGCGTTGGTGCCGACCGACCACCTGCACGAGTCACTCGTCGTCAGGGTGACGCCGCTGGCTCCACCGGCCGGGCCGAACTCCTGGGTGGAGCTGGACAGCCCGAACGTGCAGGCCGCGGGAGTCGTGAAGACGACCTCGTTCGAAGGAGGACTGACCAGCCGGTTGATGTCGTACCCGCGAACCGTGAAGTAGTAGAT
>JACDBQ010000825.1 GCA_013694845.1 Acidobacteriota bacterium | reverse complement strand
CCGCGCTCGCCGAGCACGGTCGAAAAGCGCACGAACACAGGCGTTTGCTTGCCCGTTTCGGCAAAGAGCGAGGCGCGGGTGTATTTCTCCAAAGTTGTTGAACATTCGAAGTAGCCGTGGGCCGCCGACCCGCGGGCATGAACGATGCGCTCGGGGATACGCTCGTGGTCGAAGTGCGTGATCTTCTCGCGGAGGATGAAATCCTCGAGGAGGGTCGGACCGCGCAGTCCGACCTTGAGCGAGTGCTGATTGTCGGAAACCGGCACACCCTGATTCGTCGTCAGGGTGCGCTTGCTGGAGTCGACGCGAACCCGGTCGAGCGAACCGACGGTGGGATTCTGGCCGACCAACGGGCTGCCGCTCCCCACCTTGTCGGAGCCGTTCGACTCCGTGACCGTGCTTGCGCCGACGATCGGGTCCCGAGGAACGATCGACGGCCCCTGGGGTGGTGGCGAGGGAAGGTTGGGGTCGTACTCTTGCCCCTTGTTCGGGTTGGAGGGCAGGCTCGACGCCAGATCCTGGGTGCCCGCAGACTTTTCCGCGAGGACGTCTCCCACTCCGGAACGATCTGGCTCGGCTGGACCGCTGACTGTGGCGCGGCTATTCCGAACAGTGCTGGCGTTCTTCTTACTCGGGGTCTTCGTCGGTGTCTTGGGGGCGGATTTGGCCATGAAATAAGGTCTCGTGAGAAAGTCGGTGAAATAAGCCGTCGATCCCGCAGCATTCCGCGTACCAACGCGCGAGGTATGTCCCGACCTCAACGATTATTTTAATGCGGCCGCATCCGACGAACCCCGCGGCAGGACTGCTGCGCGGACTCTTGACTCTGGAGTCGACTTCAGGCTCGATGATGAGGACATGAAAATCATCGACTCGGCTTTGACGCTTGTGATGGTTCTCGGCGGAAGCACGGCAGCCCAGCACCCGTCCATGCCGGCGGGGATGTCGCACGACGAACACCTTCGTGCGATGGCGAAGGACAAGGCGCTCAAGGAGCGCGGAGCGCTCGCGATGGGGTTCGACCAGAACAAGGTCGCGCACCATTTTCTGCTGAACGCGTCGGGGGCCACTATCGCGGTCACGATCCGCGATAGCACCGACCGCGAGAGCCGGTTGCAGGTTCGTTCGCACTTGCGCGAGATTACAGCCGCATTTGCGAAGGGAGAGTTCGGCAAGCCTGTCGAGACGCATGCCGAGCTGCCGCCCGGCACGGCGACCATGACAACGAATCGACACCTGATCACCTACCGTTACAACGAGCGGGTGGATGGCGCGGAAGTCGTCATCTCATCCAGCGATGCGGCCACGCTGGCGGCCATTCACGAATTTTTTCGCTACCAGATCGTCGAACACAAGACCGGCGACCCGCTAACGGTTTCTCCGAAGGTTCGCGGCGCGCGATCCGGCGGTCCGCCCGGGCACGACCGCAGTTTCCAACAGGTGGGCGCGCCCAGCGCCGCCGGTCTGCTCCAGCTTGACGTCCCAATCGCGAATCATCGCTAGCATGGCTTTTCGCTCGGCTCGCAGCTCGGAGATTCTCAGGTCGAGCTGCGATACGAGCCCCCTGGCGTAGTCACGAACTTGCCGGCAGGGGGCGCCGCCATCGTCCCGGACCTTGAGCAGGGTCGCAATCTCCTTCAACGGGAATCCGAGTTGCACGGCGTTGCGAATCACGCGGATCCGATTGCGGGCTCCGTCGGGATAGTCGCGATAACCACTCGGTGTCCGGTGGGCCCGCGGCATGAGCCCGATGCGCTCATAGTATCGAAGCGTATCCACCGACACGCCGGTTGTTTCCGCAAGCTGTCCAATGCGCATGGGATTCTCGAGAGCAGGGTCGCGATCAGCTTACGCTGGCGACAGGTCGGCTGCACGACTGACAGCTAGAATAGCGGCTGGGTGCCAGCACGGTGCGGGGCGCTGACGGGTTACGGAGACACGAATATGAAACTGGCTCGCTTCGAGTCCAGCGGGTGGACAGGTATCGGTATCGTCGAGAACGGCGCTGTTTTCGACTGCAGCGGGATCGCCCCGGACGTGGCAGCGATCCCGGCGATCCTTCAGCTGGATGTTGAGGCGCGCGTCGAGCTGAGGCGTGCGGCCCTTGGCCGCGGCCGGGAGCACGCGCTCGCGGACGTGACGCTGCTGGCCCCGATTCCCCGGCCCGGCAAGTTCCTCTGCGTGGGTCTCAATTACCTGGACCACATCGAAGAGACCGGTGCCAAGCGTCCGGTGCGCCCGACGATTTTCAACAAGCAATCCACCTGCGTGATCGGCCCGGGTGCCCTGATTCACAAGCCGCGCGCCTCAGAACAGATGGACTACGAAGGGGAGCTGGGCATTGTCATCGGCCGGCGCTGCCGGCACGTGCCAAAGGAGCGGGCGGCTGAAGTCATCGGCGGATTCCTGATCGTCAACGATGTGTCTGCCCGCGACTGGCAGGCACACAGCCCGACGTGGACAATGGGCAAGTCGTTCGACACGCATGGGCCAACCGGGCCGTGGGTAGTGACCACCGACGAGATCGGGGATCCGCACCGGCTCGACATTCGCACCTGGGTCAACGGCGAGCTGCGGCAGAACAGCAACACCCGGCACCTGCTGTTCAACTGCTATGACCTGGTGGAGTACCTCTCGACGGCGTTCACCCTGGAGCCGGGCGACATCATCGCCACCGGCACCAGCGGTGGGGTCGGGTTCAAAATGACGCCGCCCCGGTATCTCGGGGACGGCGACACCGTGCGGATCGAGATCCAGGAGATCGGCGACCTCCAGAATACCGTGGTGGCCGAACCTGCGAACAGCGGGTTCATCGAGTGACGCTCAATGAATGAAGAGACATGGAATGCCGTCGACAGTTATGTTGAAGCAGTGCTCGTCCCGCAGGACGCGGCATTGCTCGAAGCGACCCGTCGCAGCGCCGCCGCGGGATTGCCGTCGATCGCGGTCACGCCCGCGATGGGGCGGTTACTCCACCTGCTGGCGCGCATGCAGGGCGCGACCCGCATCCTGGAGATCGGCACGCTTGGCGGGTACAGCTCCATCTGGCTCGCGCGCGCCCTGCCGAAGGGCGGACGTCTCGTGACACTGGAAGCAGACGCGACGCACGCCGGGATCGCGCAGGCCAATCTGCGGGAATCCGGGCTCGAGGATTACGTGGATCTGCGTATCGGTCAGGCTCTCGAGACGCTCCCCGTGCTCGAGCGGGAGGCCGCGGGTCCATTCGATCTCGTGTTCATCGATGCCGACAAGCCGTCGTCTCCGGAGTACTTCGAGTGGGCGCTGAAGCTCTCTCGACCGGGGACGGCGATCGTCGTCGACAACGTCGTGCGTGGCGGCCGGCTGGCACAGCCTGGCACTGGTGATGCGGGGGTCGACGCCATGCGGGACATGACCGAGCTGATCGGACGCGAACCGCGTGTCACTGCCACGATCGTTCAGACCGTCGGGGCCAAGGGATACGACGGCTTCCTGCTCGCCCTGGTCTCGTAAGCGGGCCAGCAGTTGGAGTGGCGGTTCACTCAACAACAGGACGGTAATTGACTCGGGCCGGCTCGAGTCCTTACTGAACCTTGACCGCCCGTGCAGCGGCCACGTACTGGCTCACAGTCCTGTCACTGAAGAATCCCTCGTCGCGGAGACGTCTGGCCGCCCCATTCACGCAGGAGGCGTAACGTTCCGCGGTGAGCTGGTCGCCGCGCGGCAACAAACCCAGTCGCTGCCAGGCCTGAGTCATCGTTTCACGCTCGTCCCACACCCGGTTGCCATTCATATCCACGAACACGCCCCGACCGTCGAGCGGCTCGAGACCTTCACCTGAGAACGGCGCGAAACCGGTCACGCCGCCTCCTCCGGGACCGCTGGACGCCGGGAATTGATGATAGACGCCCATCGGGCAGGCGACCTCCGGGAACGCGAGGGCGGGCTGCTCGATATCGCCATCGCCGTCAATGTCTCCGAGTTCGGCCCAGTCCGACCGTGTTGGAGGGGGCGGGACACTCTTGTCGACCCAGGCATCGAGCATGTCAATGAATCGGTCCATCACACGCGACAGGTCCAGGATCTGAGTATCGCCACGACGCCCATCCGGCAATGTGTCTCCGCCGGAGTGGCTGATCCGGCGCACCTCGTACATCCTGTGCTTCGCCGCGAGACCCTTGTCACGCAGCAGCCTGGCGTTCTGCCGCTTGTTCTCGAGGTAATTGGTGGAGACCCATGGCGCCTTTTCACCCGGAGATTCAGCGTTGTACATCTGGTGGCTGATCTCGAGTTGAGGAACGAATCCAGCTCTCGCCGCGTCTGTCTCGAACAGAACGTCCTTGCCGTTCTTCATCACGACAGGCAGCCACAGCCCCGTGGCGGAGTCGTCGGCCAGAATGCCATCGAAGACCGGTTGACCGGCAACGTTCCGGTTCAAACCTGGCGTGTAGTTCAGGGAACGACCGATGCGGCCGCCGGCTGAATGGCCGTAGAAGTAAGTTCGCCGTGGCCCGTTGCCGAGTCGTTGCTCGATCGTCTTCTTCGCTACGAGCGTGAAGTCGATGATGTACTGAGCGTTGTCATTGAGATTTCGCTCAGGATAGAAGGTGCCGTCCGCGAGCGTGACCTGGACGTCTCCACCCAACGTGTCGGAGGAGCGGTACGTCTTCACGACTGCATACCCCTTGCTCAGCATCAGGGTTTCGTATTTGGTCAGATCGGCGGCGGGCCGTTCGGGATCAAGATTGCGATTCCATGCACGCAGTGAGCCCTGCTTGAAAGACCGCCCGCGGCCGTGCACGGTTACCCATACCTTCTGATTCCACGAGCCGGCTTCTGGATAGATGATGGTCATCGCGGACCCGGTAGTCGCCGAGTAGCGTGCCAGCCCGAAATAGATTGGTCCCGGGTTGCTGCCGGCCGGAAACACCAGATCCGGCGCGCTGTTGAAGTAATTGATGTACTGCCCGGTCTTCGGCAGCCGTGCCGTCCGGCACGTGGATCACCGGCGGCGACTGGGATCACAGCCTCTGGGGCGGCGAAGCTCCCACGCGGCAGTGGATCGACGCCGCCACGCCCAACCATCCGGTGTGGATCAATCGCCTCGACGGTCACATGGCGCTCGCCAACAGTGTCGCGCTCGGTCTTGCGGGTGTCACCAGCGCGACGAAGAACGTCGCTGGAGGCGAGATCGTTAGGGATCGAGAGGGCGCGCCGACCGGGCTGCTCAAGGACAACGCGATGGCGCTCGTCGACAAGGTCGTACCGCCGCGATCGGACGCCTTGCGGGACCGCGCGGCTGCGGCGGCAACGAAGTACGTCGCCGAGCGGGGAGTCACGTCCGTCCACAACCTGGGAGGCTGGGAAGAGCTCGCCACCTTCGAGCGCGCGCGGCAGGCCAAGACGCTGGCGACCCGTGTCTACAGCGTCGTACCGCTGCAGGATTGGGAACAGCTGCGTGACCTCGTTGCCCGCAAGGAGTTCGGCGGGTCGGACGGCCGCGGCGACGACTGGCTTCGGGTCGGAGGGTTGAAG
>JACDBQ010000813.1 GCA_013694845.1 Acidobacteriota bacterium | reverse complement strand
GTGGATGCCCTCGCGACGATGATCGATGAAGAACGCGAGACGTACGAGCGTTGGCTGAACGCCCCGGATGAGCACTTCGAGGTAATTCGTCGTTACATTACGCCGCAGTTGGTCAAGCGGGGTTGGGGAAAGCTCGTAGTCGTCGGATCACCGAAAACATCCTGAGCATGCAGACAACAATTCCGCAGACTCCGCCGCGTGACATGCCGGATCACCATGGCGACCTCACAGTCCCCGAAGTCTCGGTGGTGATGCCGTGCCTGAACGAGCACGAGACTGTTGGTGTCTGTATCCAGAAAGCCCTGGAAGCCCTGCGAGAGGCAGGGATCCGCGGAGAGGTCATCATAGCGGACAACGGCAGCACCGATGGGTCCGTGGAGATCGCTGAGTCTCTGGGCGCTCGCGTCGTGCCGGTGCAACTCCGTGGTTACGGCAACGCGCTCATGGGCGGCATCCGGGCAGCGCGGGGGCGCTACGTCATCATGGGGGACGCGGACGATAGTTACGATTTCGGCGAAGTCCCCAGGTTCGTCGAGGCTCTTCGTCGCGGTAACGAACTGGTTCAGGGATGCCGACTGCCCTCGGGCGGCGGAACGGTGCTGCCTGGTGCCATGCCGTGGCTGCACCGGTGGTTCGGAAACCCCGTCCTGTCCCTGATGGCACGGCGGATGTTCAGAACTCCGATTCACGACATCTACTGCGGCATGCGGGGGTTCACCCGTGCGATGTTCGACCGGCTCGAGCTTCGATGCACCGGGATGGAATTCGCGACCGAGATGATCATCAAGGCCAGCCTGTTTCACGAACGTATTGAGCAGGTGCCGATCACGCTTTCCCCGGATGGCAGGCGCACGCGACGTCCGCACCTGCGCACCTTCAGAGATGGATGGCGCACGCTGCGCTTCTTCCTGATCTTCTCTCCACGCTGGTTGTTCTGGCACAGCGGGCTGGCGTTGATGGCTCTGGGTCTGGCCGGCTATGCGATCGCGTTACCGGGGCTGACGATTGGCGGTGTGACCTTCGACGTCCATACGTTGCTCGTGGCCAGCATGGCGGTGCAGTTCGGATTTCAATCCGTAACCTTCGCGGTCCTCACGACGACCTACGCCATCAAGCAGCGCTTGCGGCCATCCACGGCTCGCGTTGAAACGTTTTTTCGCATATTCACGCTCGAGAGAGGGGCGATCGCGGGACTTCTGGCCATGCTTGCCGGGGGATCGGCGATCGCCGTGGCGTTTGTGGACTGGGCCCAGGTGGACTTCGGTCGCCTCGACTACGCGTCGACGATGCGACTCGTCATTCCTGGGGCGACCCTCATCACGCTCGGCGGCAGCCTCGTGTTAAATAGCTTTCTGTGCAGCATGCTCGGCCTCGATCGGCGCTGACCATGCTCAACTTCACACCGCACCGCATCAGGATCGACCCGCGCAACGCTCGTTCATTCACGGCGTGTTCGTGGGCTGGCGGGCCACTTCGCGGAGTTGATCCCCGAGGGGCACTCGGTGCTCGACGTTGGCTGCGGAGACGGACTTGTCGGCCGTTTGATTCTCGACCGAAGGCCGGATCTAAACATCGCGGGCGTCGACGTGCTCGTGCGCCCCGCAGCGCAGCTCGTGGTGACGCCGTTTGATGGCAGGCGGCTACCGTTCCCGGACGGCTCCTGGGACACAGTGCTCTTCTGCGACGTGATGCACCACACCGAAGATCCCGTCGACATGCTCCGGGAGGCGGTGCGCGTCGCCCGCGACTGTATCGTGATCAAGGACCATGTGGTTCGAGGGCTCCTGGCGCGTCCCACGCTGCGGCTGATGGACTTCGTGGGCAACGCCCCGCACGGGGTCGTCTTGCCCTACAATTTCTTCACCACCCAGTGGCACCACGCCTTCGTGGCATCAGGCCTGAAGCCCGTCGACATGCGGACCCGGATCCAACTGTACCCGCGCTGGGCTAATGTGCTCTTCGGGCGATTGCTGCACTTGTTGCGCGGTGCGACATCGTTCGCCGGTCGTTCCGGTGACGCCGCCGCTGCCGCCTGGTGACCCTCTGGGGTAAAATGCGCGCCTGATGGCCAAGGACACCTCGAAGCAACGGCGCGGGTTTTCGCCGCCTGAAATGATCGCCGTCTGCGCCGTGGTTGCGTGTGCATCGGCGTTCGCGATGTACGAGGTGATGGCGAAACGGCTGCAACCGCACCTGTTCTTCAGCCAACCCGCGCTCGCCGAATTGTCCCCGCTGGAGAAGTATGGACCCGGCCACTTCTCGCGCGACTTCGAGGAATGGATCGTGCGTGACTACTTTGAGGATCGACGTGAGGGCGTCTTTCTCGATGTCGGGGCCAACCACCACCAGGTAAAGAACAACACCTATTTCCTCGAAATGTCGCTAGGGTGGTCCGGTGTCGCGGTCGACGCCCTCGAGGAGTTCGCACCAGGCTACAAGGCTTATCGTCCGCGGACCCGGTTCGTTGCGATGTTTGCCTCTGACGTCGCGGATTCCAAGGTGCAGTTCTTCGTGCCGGAGAACAACCTCGTCGCGTCGGCCAATCCCGACTTCACCTCCAGGTATGGGGCGACCGGCAAGGC
>JACDBQ010000811.1 GCA_013694845.1 Acidobacteriota bacterium | reverse complement strand
GTACTTCGGAACTCCAGTCTCGGTGAACGCGATGTTGCTCGGCTTGATGTCGCCGTGGTACACGCCCGACCGGTGCAGGTGCTCGAGCGCCGCGGAAAGCTGAAGGACGAGCGGGATCACGCGGTCGATGGCGAGCGGCCCATTCCGAAGCGCGTCGGCGAGCGTACCAGCCGGTAGATACTCCAGAATCAGGACCGGCGTGCTGCGCCAGACTTCGGTGCCGTACAACACGCCGATCTGCGAATGGCTGAGCGCCGCCATGGTTCGAGCTTCGACGATCAGTCGCTCGGCCGCGGGCCCTGACAACCGGGTCAGCGTCTTCAACGCTATACGACGGCCGAGGATCCGGTCGGTGCCCAGATACACCGCACCCATGCCGCCGGCGCCGATGAATCGATCGACCGTGAAGCGTCCGAGCAGGTCCACCGGCAGGGACGCCTGTCGCCAGCACCCGCCGCACGCGCACGAGTCGGTGCGCCTGGACCATGCCGCGACCACGCCGCACTTGACGCACTCGAACGCGAGCTCCTGCCCGTCCTCCGAGAAAGGAGCGCCGGCGTGGCTGACGTCGGCGTGCAAGGCGTCGTAGGCGAGGGCCGCGGAGGCGGCCGTAGCTCTGAGAAACCGGATGTCGCTGGACGAGAACGGCAGCGCGCTCCGGCGGTGACGAACGCAGACGAGCGCCCGGGGCCCACCGTGATGGCGTCCGGACAGCACCGGCACGACCAGCGCGATACGTTGCCTGTCGATCCAGGTCCGGTCCTCCTCGGACAGCAGGCCGTAATAGGACTGAGGGTGGCCGTCCTCGACGAAACAGGCCCCATCGGTTCCGCTGACGAGTACGGGTATCAGCGAGTCCGCCGGCGGCCGCGGTGTTTCCGGCCGGACCGGCCACAGGACCTCGTTCTTCAACAGCAGAACTTCGGTGGAAGTGCGAAGCATTGTTTCGGCCCCGTCCGCCAGCGCCTCGGCGATCTCGAGCGGCGTCCTGCTGTTCTTCATCCGTTCGCCGAGGCTCGCGAACATCGCCGAGGCCTCTTGATCGCCGGGGCGGGCCCAGCGATCGAGCGCACGGAGCACGCGCGCCCGGCAGGCGAGGAGGATCACGCCGGCGATGTTCAACGCCAGGATCGCTCGCGCCGCGGGCGCCGCGAGAAGTGCGACCACCGAGAGGTCGCGGTGACGATAGACATAGATCAGCGCACTCAACCCCGCCGCCCCCACCGCCGCGCCCATCAGCCATTTGGTCAGCAGATAGCGCAGCCCCTGCTGTACGGACACTCGAATGTATAAAACGTCGCCGGCGCCAATGGCGTACGCGGTCAGGACGGGCAGGGCGAGCAGAGGCGGATAGATGATCAATCCGCCCCAGAACTGTCCGCGCGGGGTATCGATCACCGCCGCGAACCCCGGCGAGACACCCTCGGCGATCACCATGGTCGCGACCGGTGCCAACGCGGCCGCGATGGCGTAGAGGAACAGTCGGACCCGGGCGTTCTCCTCGATCCCGGCCGAACGAGCGCGCCAGAGAATCACCCCCAGCGCGGGGATCGCAGCACCGAAGACGATGTTCCAGAACCAGGTGCCGGTGCCCGGAAATCGTAGCAGCGCCGCGAACCAGCCCGGCGGCGCGCCGTAGAGCAGCGACGCCAGGTTCGCGAGAAACAAGGCGGACGAGATGACCAGCGATGCGAAAGTCGCGAGGGCGAAGACCCGGTCGACAACACTGAACCGGTTGACCGCCGGAAACTCACGTGCGAACTGCCACATGAACGCCGGCAGGAACGCGTCGGGTCGGACCGAAAGCAGGACCCCGGCCGCGGAGATCCCCCACGGGAGGGCGGCGAGCAGCGCGATCCCGGACGCGGAAAACGCGGCCGCGATGCTCCAGTAGACGCAGGCGAGCAGCCGCCCACGGCGGTCACGTGCGTGGCGGTCGAGAAACGTTGCCGCGCCCGCGAACGCCAGGACCGCCGACATCAGGAGTAGCCGCCGGTCGGGACTTGGGGCGCTGATGAGGAACGTCACGAATCCGCCGAGACCGACTAGGGTTTCGGCGATTGCCACGCAACGCACCACTTCCAGCCAGATCGCCGGCGTGGATCCTGCAGCCTGCGGCGTCGCAGCGATGCCTGCCGTCTGCGTGAGGCTCGAGAGTGCGCGGAGCTCTGCGCCGACGGCGCGCGCCTCGGGCGTGGTCAGCCGGCGCTCTATGGAGGGCCAGTCGATAGGGGAGCTATCGAGGACCGCGGCCGCGAGCTCGTCGACCTCTGCGTCATGCACCTGGCATCCTCTCGACCAGCTTGACCACCGCGCGCCGGACCGCAACCCGCGCCGCCTCTGCGGTCGTCCGGTCCGTGATCAGCGCGAGTTGCTGGTAGCCGTAACCCATTTCCAGGCGTCCGACCACGAGCACTTGTTCGTCGGGATTCAGGGTCGCGAGAGCGCTCTTGTATCGGCGCTCACGTTCCGCGTCGAGCGTCGACTCCAGCGGGGACGGTCCTGGGGCAGGGAGCTCCATCAACTCCTGTCCGTCAATTACGGACGGCCTGCGGCTGACGCGACGG
>JACDBQ010000804.1 GCA_013694845.1 Acidobacteriota bacterium | reverse complement strand
GTGAAGGGCAACGTGATCACCGCGCCGCGAGATATCCCTTACGGGGAAGGGGCGATCGCGGTTCGGTGGCACAAGACTCGGTGGCGCTGCACCGAGCCGAGGTGTGTGCGGTCCTCGTTCACCGAGTCGATCCCCGAGGTCCCGGCCGGGGCGTCGCACGACGGGTCGGCTGCGTCGCGCGATCGGCGCTGCGGTCGGCGATGCGGCGCGCAGCGTCGCCGAGGTCGCCGGCGTGCACCGGGTGTCGTGGCCGACCGCGCATGCGGCGTTCGTCGAGCACGCCGACGCGCTGCTGTCCGGCCCGGAACCGACGGCGGTGCTGGGCATCGACGAGACCCGCCGCGGCAAGCCCCGCTGGGTCCGTGACAGCCCGCAACAGCGGTGGCGGCGCATCGACCCGTACGACACCGGCTTCGTCGATCTCGCCGGCTCCCAGGGCCTGCTCGGGCAGACCGAAGGACGCACCAGCCAGACCGTGGTCGACTGGCTCGAACAGCAGAGCGTCGAGTTCCGTGAGGCGATCCTGTTCGTCGCGATCGACCCGGCCGCGGTCTACGCCAAGGCCGTCCGCACGCTCAACCCGGACGGGACGCGGCTGCTCCCGAACGCCCGCCTCGTCGTGGATCACTTCCACCTGGTCAAGCTCGCCAACGACGCCGTGACGAAGGTCCGGCGTCGGGTGATCTGGGAACAGAAGGGCCGCCGGGGCCGCAAGATCGACCCAGCGTGGACGAACCGCCGCCGACTGCTCACCGCCCGGGAACGCCTGTCAGACAAGGGATTCGCCGCGATGTGGAACTTGTTGATCGACGCCGACCCGTCCGGGCAGATCCTCGCCGCCTGGATCGCGAAAGAAGAACTCCGCAAGCTGCTCGCACTCGCCCGCACCGGCGCGGCCCGCGACGACATCGCCGCCCAGCTCCACGTGTTCTACGCCTGGTGCGCCGACACCACCATCGACGAGCTGCACACCCTCGCCGGCACCGTGGAGACCTGGTGGCCCGAGATCGAAGCATTCCTCGACACCGGCATCACCAACGCCAAAACCGAAGGCATCAACCGGCTCGTCAAACAGGTCAAACGCTCCGGCTGCGGATTCCGCAACGTCGAGAACCAACACCGCCGAGTACGGTGCCACTGCACTCGGACCAACCGAGCGGCAACAGCGGCATCAAGACCATTGCCCGCTCAAGTTTGAAGAACCTCATACCATCTATCCGAGTAGGCCGATGACGTACGATGAATTCAGCGAAGCATAAAATAACTTTCCCTGGGATACGCCGGAAAGAAGTAACGTGAGCAACCAGGACGCGCAGGTGAGATGGGAGAATCTTCTCGAAGCGGAGAGCGAATTCTTTCGAGCGAGGCGACGAGTGATTGAAGTGGGTGATTCGCTTGTCTCGCTCATTCGCCGGGCACTGCAAATACCAAGCGAGCGAGGAACCGCCCTTCGCTTGTTGCTCGTTGTTGACGTGACTCAACGCATGTCTCACTTTTCGGAGCTGATGCAGCTTGCATCTGTCGGCCATGCGGACGTCGATCTTTGCAGGAAGGTTATCCAATCAATTCCCGGTTATTGGGTCGAATCCAATTTGAAGGCCGAGATTCTTCCGATCCTGGAGGGTGGCGGTTCAGAGGAATATCGGCGCCTGGCCGAGCTTTTGACAGAGCTGAACTCTCAGCTACTGAACGATCTCGTCGAAATGGCCCTGAGTTCAGATGACGAGGACATCAACGAGGTTGGACACGATTTCCGTCGGTTCTGATAATTAGCCCCGGTGTTGCATTAGTCGGCTGATCTTGTTGGGCGACACGGCCTGTGAATGCACGAAAGTGCCTGTCCCGCCTGGGATTCTGAGCTTGCTGAGAGTCCAGGGTCACCGAGCCGGAGAGGCACATCGCAGGTGCAGACTACAACGAGCAGGTCGTATCCGGTGGTCAGCGCTGATAGGGCCGGGGTGGTGTCGCATGCCGGGACGGTGTTGTTGTCGGAGGCCGCTGATCGGTTCGGGGTGACCGCGGCGTTCGCGGAGGCCACCGATGGGCTGGGCCGGCGCCGTTCCGGGCACGACCCGGGGCGGGTGCTGGTGGATGTGGCGGTGGCGATCGCCGACGGGGCGGAGACGATCAGCGACGTGCAGGCCTTGGCCGATCAGCCGGATCTGCACGGTCGCCTCCACGGCGACGATGTGGCGGGTCCTGGACGGCGTGGACGCCGAGGTGCTGGGCCGGTTACGCACCGCCCGGGCAACCGCCCGGGAACGGGCCTGGGCCGCGCGCGCAGAGTTGACCGGGACCGAACTGCCGCCGGCCCGGGCGGCCGGACGAGACCTCGGCTATGCGGTGATCGACATCGGCGCCCCCCTGGTCACCGCGCACTCGGATAAACAAGGCACGGCCGGGAACTTCAAGGGCGGCTTCGGCTATCACCCGATCGGTGCGTGGCTGGACAACACCGGGGAGGCACTGGCCGCGATCTTGCGCCCCTAGGCTACAGACATGGCCGGTATCAAAGACGCCAACGGTGAGTATATGGTCATCATGGTCGAAACACGACCTTGGGGCGCCAGTCCCGACCAACCTGAACAGCTCAAGCAGAAGATCAACGCTTATGCGGGCTACATCCTGGACGGCGCTCTCACTCACCAATACCCGGAGACAGAAGGCAAGCCGGTGCGCCTTCGCCTCGATTGCCCCGAATCTCCGAGCGGCGAGATCACCGGGATCATTGAGTGGGCCATGCGACAGCTAAGTGAGTATGGCGTCCACTTCGAAGTCAACGCTCGTGGCTAGAGGCTATCCCCGTCGAGGAGCCCACGCAAACGCTCCGCGAAAGAACGAAACTCACATCACCGGCACGGGTGTCGCGCTGGAGTCCGCCAATGGTCTCGGTGACTGGAACATCCCGTGGGAGGAATGGATCCTT
>JACDBQ010000802.1 GCA_013694845.1 Acidobacteriota bacterium | reverse complement strand
CTGCTATTGGGCGCTTCGTGAGGCCGTTGATTTCCCCGCCGATCTCGACGCCTTCGAGATCCTGCTGCGGCGGCTGGCCGGCACGCTTAACGGGGATCCGAGCTCCGCTGAAGCGGCACACGTGCTTCGGGTCCCGAAGACGAGGAACTACAAGTACTCTCCGCCGGCCCTCGTCGAGACTACCGGGTGTGACGCGTCGCGCCGGTACAACCTGAGCGAGTTCGACGAATGGCTCGGGGCGGATCCCACGCCCGCGGCGGCGGCACCCGGCCCGTTCCAGTTGCCGCTCGAGCCCCCGGGACCCGGCCTGCGGCACAAAACGTTCTTCGCGTTTGCCCGGTCGCTGCTGGTAAAGGGCATGGGCGAATGTCAGGTGCGCGCCGCGCTGCTGGCGTACAACGCGGGCTTGCCCGATCCGAAGTCCACGACGGAGGTGGAGGACACGCTCCAGAAGGCGCTGACGGCGCGGCATCGAGCCGGCTTCGAGCCCGTCGTGATCCTAGGACGCCGGGCGGACCCCTCCGCGCAGGTAGGGGCCACGACGGCGGATACGACCTCCGATCCGTCCGGCGCGCCTCCGATCGAAGCCGATGTAGACCCTGACGATCTCGCCGGGCTGCTCGACGGGATCGTGGCCTTCATCCGGCGCTTCATCGTTCTGCCGGAGTCGCATGCGCGGGCGATCGCCCTCTGGGTGCTGCACACCCACGTGATCGATGCGGTCGACATCACACCGTACCTGCACGTGACAGCAGGGACGAAACGATCGGGCAAGTCCCGGTTGCTCGAGCTCCTGCGGTACCTCGTGCGCCGACCCTGGTACACGGGAAGGGTGACAGCCGCTGCGCTCGCCCGGAAACTGGACAAGGACACGCCAACACTTTTGCTCGATGAAACGGATCAGGTGTTCGCCGAGAAGGGCGACTACGCGTTGCACCTGACGAACATTCTCAACGCCGGCTTCTCCCGGTTCTTAACAGCGACGCTCTGCACCGGTGAAGGCGCCGGGCTCCAGGTCCGCGAGCTCAAGGTCTTCGGAGCGAAATGCGTGGCGGGCATCGGCCAGTTGCCGCCCACGGTCGCCGACCGTTCCATCCAGATCTGCCTGCAGCGGAAACTCCGGACCGACCACGTCGAGCGGGCGCGTGACCGCGTGGTCAAGGGGGCGGCGGCGCCCCTCCGGCGACGGCTCGAAGCGTGGTCGATCCAGGCCGTGCCGCTCCTGAAAGGGGCAGAGCCGACGCTTCCCGACGCGCTCGACGATCGGGCGCAGGACATCTGGGAACCCCTCTTGAGCATTGCGGATCTCGCCGGGGGCGCATGGCCCCTCCAGGCGCGCACAGCCGCCCTGACCCTGCAGCGGGACGAGGCCGAGGACGTGGCGGTGCAGCTCCTCGGCGACATTCGGGACGCTCTGACCCCGCGTGATGAACAGCCGGCCGCGGTGAAGCCGCATCAGGACCTGATCGAAGCCGTGCCGCTCCTCAAAGTCCTCGCTGCGTTCGAGGACAAGCCCTGGTCGACCTGGTCACGTGGGGAGGAGATGACCCCGCATGCGCTGGCGGATCAGCTCCGCAAGCTCGACGTCCGGACGAAACAAGAGTGGTCGAAGGAGCGGGGCAAACCGGTCCGCGGGTACCCGCTGAAGGCGCTGCACGTCGCCTGCGCTCGATACCTTTCCCCGGTAAGCGGGATAAGCGGGATGAGCGGGAGAGCCCCATGAAACCGCGGCCTGCAAGCGGTAGGGGGGTGGTCGCGCAGGCGGGAGGGGCGCGACCGCAAGTGGGAGGGAAACAGGGGAAGCGGGAGGGAAGTGGGATGAAAACCCCTCGAAAGACGGGCCTCTCCCACTTCTCCCGCTTCTCCCGCTTCGGAGGGGTGGAGTGTGTATGGACGGGGCGCTGCTGTAGCCCGGCGCGTCGGTCCCGGATCAACGGGCTACAAGAACAGGACAGAAACGATGAATGCCAGAACAGTGTACTCAGGACGGTTTCTTCGGGTGACCGATCTGCGGGCCAAGCGGACGCCGGCGCGGATTCAGGCCGTGGAGGAGCAGGAATTCGGGGAGGGCCGGGACAGGGAAAAGAAGCTCACGGTCACGTTCCGGGAGTTCGAGAAGCCGCTCGTCCTCAATCGGACGAACTGCGACGTGCTGATCGACCTGACCGGATCGGCGGAGACCGACGACTGGATCGACAAGCGCGTTGTGCTGCTCCAGGCAAAGGTCAACTTTCAGGGAAAGAACACGCCCTGCATTCGGATCGAGGAGCCCGGCGAGCTCGAGGTGCGACCGGATGAAGAGGACGCGGACACGGCCTTTCTCGACGGAGAGCTGTCATGACCGGCGCCGAATCGATCGACTGGGGCGCCTATGAGCAACCGGTACCGCTCGCGCATCAGCCCTTACTCCCGGTTCCGGTCCGTCGCCCGCGACGCAAGCGGTACCGCTTCATCATCGATCTCGACGTGAACCCGGATAAGGTGCGCGACGGACGGAACCCGCGCGCGTGGCCGGCGGCTATCATTCGCGCGTATCTCCGTGTGGCGCTCAGTGCGATGCACGGCCATGTCCAGACGCGGGTCGTCTGGGTGTCCGGCTTCAGACGGGAGGTCTCCGATGCCGACTGAGGGATACCTCCATGTTCCCCCGACGCGCCAGTACGTGATCGACATGGTGCGCGCCCGGGGCGCACGTGCGCTCTACGGCGCTACGTGGCCGCATAGCGACGGGGAGACGCTCGAGAGGCTGATGGCCTATCCCTACGAGTACCTCGTCGCAAAGGGCTGCGATCATCACGATGATCGGGGTCGGTGTCTCGGTCATCCCGAGGCCGATACTTAGGCACGGACGGTGATGTCACACCCCAGGGTGGTTCACGAGCAGAGCCACCCTGGGGTGGGGGGACGAAGATGTTCACCAACATCACATCGGGAACCCCATCGCGGGGCGGATTTTGTCCCTTACGGGTTTGGGGTTGGGGGGAGTGGAAATGTTCCGTTCCCCCAAGCCTTGCGGACCCATGCGGCAGCTGCGCAGCATTTGGCAGGAAATAACGGTTTTTCTAAGGGAGTGAAACACACATGGCAGGCACACCAGGCCGGAGCGGCGGGGGCAATCGGCTGAGCACTGAGCAGCATCTGCTCGCCGGGACGTTCAGGCGCGATCGGCACCTGCAGCCTATTCCAGCGCCACTGCCACCGCTCTCGATGCCAGACCGACGGCGGACCTTGCAAGGGCTCCCGCCGACAGCCCACCGGATCGCAAAGGGGCTGCTCGACAACTTCGACGGCTGGAGCCCCGCCGCGTTGGCCGTCTGCCGCAGTTATGGCCTGAGCTGCGAGCGTTTGGAGCGCCTGGAGAAGCTGCAGAGCGACCCGGATGACCTGCGCCTCTTGCACGCCGAGATCCGCACGAACTTATCGCTACTGAAGGCTCTCGACTTGGAGGTGCGATGACGCTCCGCCGTCGATCCGTGCCCGGTGGTGACGGGTGCGCCCTCATCAGTCCGGAAGATTTAGCACTGTGTGTCCTTGGGCCGTGGCATCCCTCGGCCGGCGTCTCGGGCGATAAACCGCTGTGGAACCCACGCACGGGGCATGAGCGTCTGCTGCGGCTGTGGGCTCTTCACCAAGATCTGATCGAGGACGAAGCGCTGAAGCTCGGCGTGTCCACTATTTGGGTTGCCGATCGCATCGAGTTCGTCCTCGCTTTGAACGGCCAAGGTGATTGACGGGCCCCGACAGCATCTTGATGACGGAAGTGGAGACCCGGCGAACGAGTCCGATGAGTGACACCCTGCTGCAGGGCATTTTGTCGGAGCTGCAGGGGATTCACGGGCTGCTTCAGCGTCAGCAGCGGCCGCCGTCGCATCTTAGCCGCTCGGATCGAGAGATGCTTTCGCGCATCCTACCGGTCGTCGTCGGCGTGCTCGGCTCGGCGTGGTTCACTTGCCGGGATCTCGAAGAGGAAAACTCCCCGGCATTGGGGCTGGTGCTGCAGGGTCTGAGCACGAAAAGCGTCGGGCGGCTGTTCCGCCGCGGGCTGGGGCACGTGGTGGACGACTACCTGATCGAGCGGAAAGATCGTGAGTTAAACGTGTGGGTGTGGCGTGTAGTTTCGTGCGGGTAGAAACCTCGTTCGTTCCCCCACGGGCGCATCGGAACAGCGTGTAATGGGTCGAGGAGTTTTCAGACTTATGAGTATGCCCCATCGCCTCGTTTCATCGTTACCTACGGGCACGTCGTTGTCCCGCTTCATCATGGCGAAAGCGATGGCTCGCGGCGATTCGATGGCCGCGCAGATGATCAGTGAGGGCTGGGTCGACGTCCCGACGGTCCGGGCCACGCTCGCATTGGAGGCGAAAGCGTCGATCAGTCCTGCCACGACGACCGATGCCACGTTCGCCGGACCGCTCGCGAGCTACGGCCTTGCCGCTGAGGCGCTGCAGCTCGAACGCGGTATCAGCATCGTCGGACAACTCGCGCCCCGAATGCGGCGCGTACCGTTTCACACGCGAGTCCCGGTCGAGACCGGCGCCGGCACATCAGGCGGCTGGGTGGCGGAAGGCACTAGCGCGGCCGTCCGCGCGACGGCGTATGCGACGCTCAGCCAGGAAGCCTACAAAGCGCAAACCATTGTCGTCATGAGCAAGGAACTTCTGCAGGTGGGGAACCCGGACGCCGAACTGACCATCCGCACCACGACGATGGCCGGCGTGGCGGCGTTTCTCGACAGCCAATTTTTGACTCCCACGGTCGCCTTGGTCGCGCAGAAGAATCCGGCGAGTGTCACGAATGGCGCGGGGACTGTGGCGAGCACAGGCAGCACGTCGGCGGCCATCGCTGCGGACTTGGCCGCGATGCTTGCGTTGGTCAGCACGTCGGGACAGGGGCTCACCTGGATCATGAG
>JACDBQ010000113.1 GCA_013694845.1 Acidobacteriota bacterium | reverse complement strand
CCTACAGCCACCAGCCGGTCATGTTCGTCGAACGGCAGCCCCCGCAGGACGACGGCATCGACGACGGAAAAGATCGCCGTGCTGGCGCCGATGCCGAGCATGAGCACCAGCAAGGCAACGGCGGTGAAGGTCCTGGACGAAAGGAAGGAGCGGAAAGCGGCTTTCAGGTCGTCGCGCATGTGCATGAGACGTTAACGTTTCTGAGGACGTTGGGTTAACAGAAGCCTTCGCTCAGGCTTCGCCGGGCCCGGCGACCGTCGGGAGAAACACATGCGACGCACCGGGTGGACAGTTCAACCACCGTTCGGCGTCCGCAGGGCACAATTCACCGGAGGCGCCTTGCGAGGCCGGCCCTGCTCGGACACAATTGTCCGACCATAGATGGCATCGAAGCCGGGTTTGCTGGATTACGTGACCGCCGCCTTCAATGCCCGTCCGATGGGTATGTTCGTGGCGCCGAACTGGGTCGGCCTGGCGGCCTTTGGCCTGCTCGGGGTGGCGAACCCCGGCTTCTGGGTGCTCGGCGTCGGCCTCGAGCTCGGCTACTTGCTCACGCTGGCCACCAACTCCCGATTTCAGCGCATCGTCTCCTCGAAGCCCCTCTCGGCAGCGCGCGCGGAGTGGAACGTTCGCATCGACCGTTTGACCGGGCGGCTGAACGACGAGGATCGCGGGCGATATGCGGCGCTCGCGCAGCGCTGTGCGTCGATCATCGACCTGCAGACGCAGGGTGGATCGGACGTGCCGCACGGCATCGAAACCCAGGCCGACAGCCTTGGACGTCTCTCGTGGATGTTTCTCCGGCTGCTGGTGGCTCGCAGCACGATCCACTCGGTCCTGACCGAAGGGGAGGAGGGCGAGCTGCTGGAGCAGCGGCGGCGGGCGCTCGAGCGGCAGGCAAATGACGATAGCGTCCCCGCTGATCTACGGCGCAGTCTTTCGGGACAGATCGAGATCCTCGGGCAGCGGATCGAGCAACGCGATCAGGCGGAGAAGAAGCTCGCGTTCATCGACGCCGAGCTCGCACGCATCGAAGAGCAGGTGGAGCTGATTCGTGAGCAGGCCGCCTTGTCCACCGATCCGGAGATTCTCTCGCAGCGGATCGACCAGATCGCGGCGACGCTCGGCGGCACGGGCCAGTGGATCCGCGATCAGCAGAACGTATATGGCGCCATGGACGACCTGTTGACGGAGCCGCCGCCGCTGACCCCGGATGCGCGTGCGAAGGAGAGTCAATGAGCGACCTGCCGCGCTGGGCAGTCGAGATGCGCGACCTGTTCCGGTCGGGATCGGCCGCGCAGTTCCTGATCCACGGCAACGTGTTCGACGTCCTTCCGCACGACGGCCGGCTGCTGTCGCTGCCGTCCTTTCTCGATGACGTGATGTTTTCGACTTATGACGTCGTGCTTCGGTACGACCGCAGCCGCGGCGCGCGTGCCACCCGCGGCGCGGAGGACTGGGGCAACTGGCTCGAACAGGCGCTGGGGCGCGAGGGGAACCTGCAGTCGCTGCTGCGCGAGCCTGGCTCGGCGCTCGAGTTGATCGACCGTTACCTGCTGCGAACATTGCACCTGCAGGCGATCAAGCACGACGCCCGCATCCCGCAATCCGCATCCCGTATCCCGCACCCCGCATCCCGCATCCCGCACCCCGCATCCCGCACCCCGGCCCGCATCGCCGTCGTGATCGAGTTCGCCGAGTTCGTCGTGCCGCGCGGCGACGCGCTCCAGCTCGGTGGAGGCTTCGCGGCCAACACCGTCAAGGTGCTCGGCTGGGCGAACGACCCCGGGATCTCGCAGGCCAACATCGTGACCGTGCTGATCAGCGAGGGTCTTCGCGACATGAACGACCTGGTCGTCGACAATCCCCACGCGGCGGCGCTGCACGTGCCACTCCCGGACGAGGCGGAGATGTCGACTTACGTCCAGGCGCTGGCCACGAGCCAGTTCCCGGAGCTGCCAGCCCGAACCGAGGTCCCGTTCGACACGCTGGGCGCGCGGCTCACCGGGCTCAGCCGGGTAGGCGCGCGCACCGCCATCGGCCTGGCGCTCAGGAACGACAAGGCGATCACGGCGGCGTGGTTATCAAAGGTGAAGAAGGACCTGATCGAGCGCGAGTGCCAGGGGCTCCTCGAGTTCATCGAGTCGACGTTCACGCTCGACAACGTGGCCGGGCACGAACCGGTGAAGGCCTGGCTTCGCGAAGACACCGCGCTTCTCCGCAAGGGCGCTCTGCGCGCGTTGCCGATGGGATATCTGATCTCGGGCCGGATCGGCACCGGCAAGACGTTCCTCGTCCAGTGCTGGGCCGGCGAGATCGGCATTCCCTGCGTCGTCCTCAAGAACTTCCGCGACCGGTGGGTGGGCGCAACGGAGTCGAATCTCGAGAAGATCTTCGCGGTCCTGCGGGCGGTCGGCCAGGTCGTCGTGTTCGTCGACGAGGCGGACCAGGCGGCGGGCAAGCGCGGCGGGGGTGATGACGACAGCGGACTCTCCGGACGGGTCTATTCGATGCTGGCGAAGGAAATGTCCGACACCCGGAATCGCGGCAAGATCATCTGGGTGTTCGCGACGTCGCGGCCGGACCTGCTCGAAGTCGACCTCAAGCGGCAGGGCCGGCTCGACGTGCACATCCCGTTGTTCCCGCCCGAAACGTCGGCCGAGCGCGAGGCGCTGCTCCTGGCGATCGCGAAGAAGCTCAAGTTCCCGCTGACCGCCGGGGATCTACCGCCATTTGCCGACGGCCAGGCGCTGGGGGGGAACGAGCTGGAAGGGGTCCTCGTCAGAGCGTTGAGATTGCACGAGTTGAGCGGGGAGCCACGGCGCCCGATCCGTGAGATCCTTGCCGACGTTCTGAAGGAAGTCCGGCCCAGCCCGCACACGCGGAAGCTCGAATACATGGACCTGGTTGCCGTGAAGGAGTGCACGGACGCGCGCTTTCTGCCGGAACGATTCAGAACATTGACGCCCGAGGAACTCGAAACCCGGATCGACGCGCTACAACGGTTCGTTTGATCCGTCCGGCCCGACCTCGACGTCGGGCGTTGACGCGCAAAAGGAGACACCGACATGTTCGCCCGCATGGGACGCCTGTTCCGAGGCTTTCTCGGTCTGTTCATCAGCGGCCTCGAGGAGGCCAATCCGGAAGCGCTGATGGAGGCCGCACGCACGGAGTTCCGATCGAAGATGACCCAGTACAACCTGGCCCTGGCCCGGATGGCCGGCGTCGCCGAGCGGCTGAAGGGCCAGGTCAAGGGCAAGGCCGTGCGAGCCCAGGAGCTCGAACGCCGGATCATGGCGAACCATCGTGCCGGCAACATGGAGCTCGCTGGCACGCTCGCGCGCGAGTTGCAGGAGCTCAAGGCCGACCTCACCACCGACTCGCTGGAGCTGAAGGAAACCGAGGAGGCCTACGACGCCAACCTGCGCCAGGCCAAGCTCGCGCAGCGCGAGTTCGAAGACAAGGTCCGCCGGGTCGAGAAGCAGATCTCGCAGGTCAAGATCAAGGAAGCCCAGGCGGAGGCTGCCGCGGCGTTGTCGAACGTCGCCTTCAAAGTGGGAGACCTCGGCGACACCATGAAGACGGTCGAAGACATCCTCGAGAAGCGGTACGAGGTCTCGGCCGGTAAGGCGCGCGTCGCCCGCGACATGGTCGACCTGGA
>JACDBQ010000762.1 GCA_013694845.1 Acidobacteriota bacterium | reverse complement strand
CTCTAAGCCGTCCTCCATCCAGAATCGACCGCCCGAGCACATCGGTGACCAGCGTGAGCCGCGACGACACCGCCAGATCGAACCCGGCGGCATAGTTCCATTCGTCCTTCAGTTCCACGCCGGCAAGGGCGCCGCGAGTCGACACGGTGTATCCCGCATTCAGATGCGGTGAGAAGCGGCCGAGCGCGACCGAGGCAATTCCATAGACCTTCGTCTGCACGCCCCCGGTTCCGAGCAGATTGCTCTCGTCGCCCGTGGGCGTCCGCACGTCCATTGCGGCCGCGAGACCGCCCCCCCACCGCCGCAAGAAGTTGTATTTCGCACGGACGACGATGTCGCCGAGGCCTGAGGCCGTGCCTCTCGACGTAAACATCCGCTCGTCCGGGTCCTCGCCGTCAAACAGGTGAGTCGTGGGATTCGCGGCGGTCGAGAGCCGCTCGATGCGCGCTCTGACACTGGCGTCGACGTCGATGCGGACGATCGGCACGGCCACGCCGAGATCGAGCCGATCCGTCAGGCCGTAGGTGCCGAAAACGACGACCGTGTCGGTGGTCAGGCGGAGAGCCAGCGCGGCCTCGATGATGTCCCCCTCGAACGCCGGATTGAACCGTGAGCCGTCGCCGACCTGGACGCCGTCCTGGACTCGACCGCAGCAGTCGGTGTGCTGGATGTGGAAGACGATCTCACGCTGCCGGAGCTTCTTTCCTTCGAAGGTGTCGTAAGTCGATCGCTGGTAGCCCACGCCCAGGCTGCCTCGCTCGCGACCGATCGTCAGGGCGCGTTCCGCGTAGACGGGCCCGAAGCTCTCGCTGCTGCGGCTGAAGGATCCGAGCGTAGGATTGAACGTGTAGGTGAATCCGCCCGAAGACGAGCCGGTCGGAACAGTCGCGAGGAGCGTCACGATCTGTTCGTTGAACTGATGGGGCGTTTGCAGCTGGTCAAGGGCCGGCTTGAAGTGCGCCGAGTGGTTGGGAAACTCCGGCGTGCCGGTCGGGGTGAGTACGATGGTGTTGCCAAACAGATTCGGCAGGATCTGCGACAACTGGGGCCGCTCCGGAGCCTGCGCGAGCAGCACGCGGGGCAGGAGCAGAATGATCGCCGTCAGCAGGGGTCCCCTGATCTGGTGGTGCACGTCGCCTCCTCGACGCAGGATCTACGAGCCCTCGAAGGAAGTCAACCGGACCGGGGCGTTCTCTGCGTACTCAGGATCCTGAATCAGCCAGGCCGGACCAGTCGCACTGGACAGCGCCGGGTCGGCCGCTCGCAGTATGCTATGGGCCTCTGGCGCAGGTGGCGCACCGTGGTGCCTGCGCGGCCGGGGGGTGTCGCGGTCAAGTCCCACGTGTTTTTCTTCAGTTACGCGCACGAGAATCTCGACAATCACCTGAAGGCGTTTCTTCGAGGACCTCTGCGAAAGCGTGGCCCCGGCGACGCAATGGTCGGCCCAGGATCCGAACATCAGCTTCCGGGATGGCAAGAACATTCCGTTGATGGACAACTGGCGATCCTCGATCATGTCGGCGCTACAGAGCAGCGCCGTTTTCGTCGCCATGACCCCGCCGGCGTACTTTCAAAAGAAGTTCTGCGGTCAGGAATACTTCATTTTCGATCAGCGCCGCCACCAGTCCCTGGTCAACGGGCAGCCGCCCGAAGTGTTGCTGCCCGTCATCTGGTATCCGATCGCACAGAAGCTCCCCTTCATCCGGGAGATCCAGCTGGATGAAGGGGACATGTCGCCGGTGTATCGGAAGAAGGGGTTGCGCTACCTCAAGATCTCCGACCGCGAGGAGTACGAGCGGGTCGTCCTGAAGCTCGCCGACGCGATCCAGGAGGCGTGGACGAAGCACCCAAATATCCCGCCGCTGCCGAACGTCCTGCCCTTCCAACAGATTCCGAACAAGTTCGCCGGAGGCGAGTGGGAGGAAGCTGTCGATCCCCAGACGAACGGCTGGATCCCGGGTGCGGGAGTCGTCAACTTCGTGTTTGCCGCCGGCCTCGGATCGGAGCTTGCGCAACCGCCGGGTCGATACGGATCGAGTGCCGGGGAGTGGCGACCCTACCAGCCGCCGGAGCCGACAACGATTCAGGCAATCGCGAAGAAGGCCGCGCACAGCCACTCCCTCAAGTACCGACAGATCGTGATCGACCAACACATCGTGCCGAGCTGCAGGGCGCGCAGCAGCGGAAAAACCTGGCGCTTGTGCTGGCGGATCCGCACACGCTGGGTCTGGTGAAGTACCAGGACATCCAGGCGTTCGATCAATACACGTCGGCCGGCACTTCCCTGATGATCCTGTCCGACACGCCCTTGCAGCCGCCACTGGAGCAGGCGATTGCGAAGCTGTTTCCGGTTAAATCGGCATTGAAGCCACCGCTATACCGCGGACCAGTCGCCAGTGCAACAGACCTCGAGCAGGAGCTCGACCTGACGATCACAGCCCTGCGCGACGCGTTGACGGAGTCGGAGACCAAACAGAAAGGAAAGATGGACGACGGCCCCTCGCAGATCAATGGGTCAGCGGGAGTCTCGTCTTGAGCAAGGGCGCCGGTCGGACCGACGCCGACCGTGACCGTCCGCTCGGCCGCATCATCACGTTCTATTCGTACAAGGGGGGAACCGGCCGCTCGATGGCGGTCGCCAACGTCGCGTGGGTCCTGGCCCTCAACGGCTACCGTGTCCTGGTCATCGACTGGGACCTCGAAGCGCCGGGCATCCACCGTTACTTCCACCCGTTCCTTGCCGACAAGGAGCTGCTCTCGACCGAGCCTGCTCGACATGGTCGGGGCGCTGGCCGCCGAGGCGGCAACCGCGTCGGAGCCGCTGGTCCCAACCGACGCGGTGGACATCATCAACTACGTCGAGCCGCTGGAGTGGCCTCGACATTCGACAGTTACGCCGAACTGGAAACGTTTCGGTCCTCGTGCGGGCATCGACCTGATGGGCGCCGGCCGTCAGGGTCCGTCCTATTCGGTGAAGCTGAGCACGTTCAACTGGATCGACTTCTACGAGCGCCTCGGCGGCAGGGGGTTGCTCCAGGCCGCCAGGCAGCAGATGCGGGCGACGTACGATTACATGCTGATCGACAGCCGGACCGGTATGAGCGATACGTCCGGCATCTGTACGATCGAGATGCCGGACACGCTCGTGATCTGCTTCACGCTGAACGAGCAGAGCATTCGGGGCGCCGTCGGAGTTGCCGAGTCGGTACGGGCGCAGCGGGCGGCAGCCTCCCGGTCGTCGGCGGAAAGCGGCGTGGGGCCAACCCGCCTGTTCCCTGTCCCGACGCGTGTGGAGACGACGAGTGAAGCCGACAAGCTCAAGGCGGCGCTCGACCTCGCCAAGCGGACGTTCGCGCCTTA
>JACDBQ010000758.1 GCA_013694845.1 Acidobacteriota bacterium | reverse complement strand
CGGAGGCGCCCGTCCCGTCTATGAGCCACGCATTGGTGAGCATCAGCGACGGGACTGCCTGATTCGGAGGGCTGGGCGGGCTCCTGAGGCCGGTCTGGCGCACGGAACCGGGCGGTGCTCCGGCGTTTCCGACTGTGTTAAGGGAGTAGACGGCGCTGAAACCGCCCGTCAGAGCTACGGCACACGCGACGGCACCGACCGACCCATGTTTCGTGCGCATGACCTCCTACCAGACGATCCGAGCTCCAAGCCGCGCGATCCGCGGATTACGCACCACGCGCGGCACACCGAAGTCGATCGCGGTCCGGCTGCCGTACTGCAGCACTGTTGACGCGTTGGTAATATTGAACAGATCGAAAGTCACGCCGACTTTCCTCCGGTTCTTGGCTCTGGGCAAGGCGAACGTTTTCTCCGCCCGGAAATCGGTCCAGTGGTAGGCGTCGCTCTTCCGTGAGCCGCGATGTTCTGCAAATACCGTGACGGGCCCCTGTGGGAGCCCGCGCGCCACGAGCTGCCGCGTGAACGGCACGCCGGACCCGTACCGATAGAGGCTGCTCAGGACGATTCCATAGGGTGCGACGTACGTGCCCTGCAGCTTGACTTGATACTTCTGGTTCAAGTCGTCGATACCTCGTGCGTTCAGAAGATTGTTTGGTGTCTGAAAGATGGCGCCGATTGCTCCACCCGACTCGGACGTCGGCGTGGTGACCTCCATTTTCGACACCACCAGCGACCCGACGAACTGCCATCGGTTAGAGAGCCGCTTGTTCCCGATCACCTCAAATCCCCTGTAGGTGCGCTGGTTCTCGAAACCGCGGCGACCGGGGTTCGTGAGCAGCGACCGCCCTTTCCCGAAGGTGGCGGGGTCCTGCGAAAAGACCGTTAGCGTCCCGTCGTCGCTGCCGCCGGTCACCCCGTCTGGACCGGGGTCCGCGACGCTGACACGCGTGTAGGTGTCGAAGGGAATGCCGGAGTTGATGGTGTAGATCAGGTCATCGTCAGTGCGGTAGATGAAGTTCGCGTTCACTGAGAAGTCTCTGACGAGCTCATGGCCGATTCCGAACGTCAACTCGTCGCTGTACGGGTGCCGGATATCGGGATCGATTCCCGTTGTGCCGCCGCCAAAGACCGACAGCACCGTGCCTTCCTCTCCCAGTTGGTAACGGCTGTCCCCGTTCAGGTCGTTCCAGCGATGAGTAATGAAGACTGAGGAGTTGGGATTAGCCCCCCCTACCTGCTGGGCATTCAGGTGGTGGTAGTAGCGCGCGTATCCGGCCTTGAGCACCGTGCGGCGCGTCTTGTTAATGTCGAACGACGCCGCGGCCCGCGGCGCGAAGCTGTTCCAAGTCAGTAGATCGGTTCGTGCAAACCGACGCTCCCCCAGTTGCGGAAAGGCCGCAGCCAGGTACGTCGTTGCGAAGGTGCCAGCGCCAGACCCCTGTTCCGGCGTGATCGCGCGGACATGGTCGTAACGGACGCCAGCGTTCACCGTCAGTCGGGCGGCGATCGTCCATGCATCCTGGACGTAGAGGGACGCGTACCGGTGCAGAACTTTGGACAGGAGTGGAGTGTTCTCAATGATGACCGAGAACGGCACGCCTCCTTGTGTTCTCAGCTGATGTTCGTCGATCTCGTCGAACTCAACTGCGAGCAGCGAGGACGTGTATTCCCCCCCGGCTTTGAAGTTGTGGCGCCCGACCAGGTGCGGTACAAACCACGAGACGGAGCCCGTGACGTCGTAGTTGTCCTCCTTCGAGATCCGACTGCCGTTGCCCGGGTTCCCAAATCGCTTTCCGCTGATCAGATCGATGACGTTCACGGTGGCTTCAGGTTGAAACAACTGGTGCAGTCGGAAATTGTTCCATCCAACCACCGTCTCCGCGACGACGCTTGTCCCCAGCACTCCGTCCCAGCGGCCCTGCGCGGCGTCGCCGCCGGGCTTGCGGAGCATCGACACCTCCGGGCCTGCCGCGAGCGCGGGCGCGAAATTGAAGAAGAAGTAGTTGACGTCTTCAGTCCAGTGATTCGCCTGCCCCGTCAGACGATGATTGTTCCCCGCCTGGAACGTGGTCTTCCCGAAGAAGGCGTTGATTTTATCCTTGACGTCCCGGTCGAATCCAAGCACACGGAACGTGCGATTCTGCCGCCGAACCGAGCCGTACCACCAGAGACGGTCCCTGATGATGCGGCCGCCGGCACTGAGGCTCAGATCCCGGTCGTCCACGAGCTGGTTGGCGCGCGTCACGCCGGCTGTCCGCAGCCGGTCGTCGATATTCTCGCTCTCGAGCCCCTTGCCCTGGAAGTATCCGCTGCTTTCCCCCGAGAACCGGTTGCCGCCGGATTTGGTGACGATGCTGAAGAAACC
>JACDBQ010000755.1 GCA_013694845.1 Acidobacteriota bacterium | reverse complement strand
CCCCGGTCATCGCCGCGGGCATCAACCTGTTCGGCGGCCCGCTCGGCCTGATCCATCGTCACGTCACCGGTGCGATCCCGATCCGCCGCAATACGAAAGACCCGGCCTACCTGGTCACGCTCAAGGCGTATGTCGCCGAACTGCTCAAACAGCACGACCTGCTCTTCTACATCGAGGGGGGCCGCAGTTACTCCGGCGAGATGAAGCCGCCAAAGACCGGTCTGCTGCACGCGACGTTGCAGGCGCAGCGCAGCGACGCGGTCGTCGTACCGATGGCGGTCTCCTACGACATCGTGCTCGAGGATCACATCCTCGCGCATCAGGCGTCGAAGCGCCGGCATCGGGCGTTCGGCCGGGAAGTCGCCGAGATGGTCCGGTACGCGGTCGGTTACCAGTCGCGGGCGTTCGTGACATTCGGCAAACCGATCACCATGAGTGGGTACGATCCGGAATCGCGGCGCGACATCATGGCGCTGGCGCATCTCACCCGTGACGCCATCGGCATGCTGTACAAAGTCCTGCCCACGGCCATCGTCGCCGCTGCGCTCAGGCCTTCGATCAGCCGTCGCGACCTCGAGGGGCGCTGCGACGCCTTGATCGAAACCGTCGCGGCGGCGGGCGCCAACATGGGCGTGCGGTCGGGACGCGAGGCGGTCGACGCGGCCACCGAACCGCTACTGGCGCGCAACGTCATCCACGTCGAGCGCGGCGGGGTCTTCCGGATCCGCGAGCGCACCGTGCTCCGCTATTACGCCTCCACGATCCAGCACCTGATTTCCGGCGGACGCCGGTCCCCCCGCACGCACTGATGATCCAGACGGTTTCCAGGACATTCTTCTCGTCCCTTGCGGCCAGCTCAACGCTCAAAAACCTGGCGTCGAAGTACGGGATGCGCGGACCGCGCAGCTTCGCCCGGCGCTTCATTGCCGGCGAAACCGTCGACGAAGCGATCGCGGCCGCGCGGGCGGTCGAAGCCACGGGCCTGCTGCAGACGCTGGATCTTCTCGGCGAAAGTGTCGCGAACATGGCGGAGGCGGACACCGCGACGCGCGCGTATCTCACCGTGCTCGACCGGATCGTCGACGCAGGCGTCGGCCGCAACATCTCGCTCAAGCTCACGCAACTGGGTCTCACCATCGACCGTGCCACCTGCGTCGACAACCTCCGCCGCATTCTCGACGTCGCCACCCGTCACGAGTTCTTCGTCCGGATCGACATGGAGAACTCGCCGTTCACCCAGGTGACGCTCGACGTGTTCGAGGTCATGTGGCAGCAGGGATACCGGAATGTCGGGGTCGTGCTCCAGTCATGCCTTCCGCGGAGCGTCGAGGACGCCCGCAGGATGAACGAGCTCGGCGCGCGCGTGCGGATCGTCAAGGGCGCCTACAAGGAACCCCGCAGCGTGGCCTACCAGGACAAGACCCAGGTCGACGCCGCATTCGTGGAGATCACGAAGCTGCTGTTGACGGGAGGAACCTATCCCGCGATCGCGACGCACGACCCGGCCATGATCGCGGCGGCGAGAAGCCATGCGGCGCAGCATGGAATCACGCAGGACAAGTTCGAGTTCCAGATGCTCTACGGCATCCGGCGCGACCTGCAGACGGAGCTTCGCTCCGACGGCTTCCCGATGCGCGTCTACGTGCCCTTCGGTCGGGAATGGTTCCCCTACTTCATGCGCCGCCTCGGGGAGCGGCCGGCGAACGTCAGTTTCGTAATTCGCGGGATTCTCAGCGAGCGGTAGCTGCCCAGGCGGTCAGCGGCGTGTGGCGACGATCGCCCATACCTGTGGCAGCCGGTGCCAACTGGACCGCACTACCGTCCCGGACTGAACCGGCTTCTTCCCACCCCATCCCTTTGCGGCCCGCGCCTTGAAACGCTAAGTGCCTATGCCTGCTGAGGTTCGACAGAATTGTTCAGCCGTGGCACACCTCTTGATATTCCTGAGGCAGGAAGGACGAACCGGCCGAGACGGACGGCGCGTCCTAGATCGAAGAGGAGTGAGGATAGCGTCCATGGTCACCAATTACCCCCAGCAGTTCGCCGCGGCAGCGGAAATTACTTACGAGAGGACCAGCGGGGCCGTGGCTCGTGCAGCCAGCCGGCTGGGTCAGTTGATGTGCGGCATCCAGGGGCATGATTCAGTGCTCCACTTCGAAGGAAAGCGCGTGATGATGCGCTGCACGTCATGCGGGCACGACACGCCCGGGTGGGAGATCACCGGCCGGGCCCCGCGCAGGCGTTTCGACGGTGACGCGAGGCGTCACGCGCTGAAACCCCAGTTGCAGCTGCGCAAGAGCGCATAGCCGCGGGAGCCGAACAGACCGGCAGGGCATCTACGTCCGACCGGTCAGCCAGGCCTCCGCCAGGTCGGCCAGCACGTCGCGACACGCGAGGACCTGGTCGACGTGCACGTACTCCTCGACGCTGTGCAAACCCGCACCTCCGGGTCCAAACAACACCGATGGAGTTCCCGACTCCCCCAGCACTGCCGCGTCCGTCCAGAAACTCATCCCGACCGGCTTCACCTCGATGGCTCGCGCTGCCGCGCACCGCTCCAGCAGCCCCGGCAGCGGGTGAGCGGCCGGCGTTTCGTACGCCGGGCGCGAGAACACCAGGCGCGAGGTCGCCACGAACTCGGGATCTTCTTCACTGAGCTCAGCCAAGATGGCGTCGATCTCGGCTGACGCCCCCTCCGGCGACTCGCCGGCAATCGTGCGGCGTTCCATC
>JACDBQ010000727.1 GCA_013694845.1 Acidobacteriota bacterium | reverse complement strand
GTACAAGGCCACGGCACTCTTCTTTGCGGCCGACAAAGGGCACGTCGACGTTATCAAGCTGTTGCTCGATCGTGGTGCGGATGTGAACGCGCAGGACACGTTCTACAAGTTCAGGCCGCTCGGAATGGCCAGCCAGAACGGCCACACCGCCGCCGCAATCCTGCTGCTCCAGCGCGGGTCTCTCGGCGCGACGGATGCGTTGATGGGTGGCATCCAGCGCAAGAACATGGATCTGATCAACGCCGCTCTGGCCTCTTCGGAGCTGACGGCGGCGAATCTGCGGACGGCGATCGCGTTCGCCAAACGCGACGGCACGCCCGAGATAGTCGCGGCGCTCGACAAGAAGGCGGCGACGATCCCACCCGACCCGTCGAAGCCAGTCGTGACGGTGGATCGCGCGATCCTTCAGTCGTATGCGGGCACCTATCGGAACGACGGCACCGGCACCACATTCGCCGTCACGCTGAGCGGCGATCAGCTGTCGCTGATGACCGCCCCTGGGCAGCCCGCCATGCTGCTCGTTCCGTCGGCGCAGGACGCTTTTACGATTGCGGAGGCGCCAAACGTCACTGTCTCGTTCGCTGGCCGTGGCGGGATCGTCGAGCGGCTGGTGGTACGCCAGCCGAACGGCACGCAGAGTTTCGAACGCGTCGCGGCTGGTGCGGCGGGAACACCCGCTACCGGAGCCGCTTCCGCGCCGGCTGGTGGCACGACCGCTCCGGCTGCGGGACCTCGCTCACCGACCGTACCGCCGAAGGTCATCACGCGCACGGCCGCCAAACCGTGGCCCGGGTTTCGGGGAGACAACGCTGCCGGCAATGGAGACGGTCAGGGAGCGATCACGGAGTGGGACGCCGCCGCGGGAAAGAACGTCCGATGGAAGACGCCCATCCCCGGCTTCGCGACCGCCAGCCCGATCGTGTGGGGCAACCGGATCTTCGTCGTGAGTGCCGAGAGCAGCAAGGGAGACAAGACGTTCCGCACCGGGTTGTACGGCGACGTCGCGCCGGTCGAAGACCTGTCGGAACACACCTGGAAGATCTACTGCCTCGAGAAGGCGACGGGCAAGGTCCTCTGGGAGAAAGTGGCGTTCACCGGGGTCCCAAAAGTGAAGCGCCACACGAAGTCCACGCAGGCCAATTCGACGCCGGTCACCGACGGCACGCGGGTGGTGGCGCTGTTCGGATCGATCGGCTTGCTGGCTGCGTGGGACATGCACGGGAAACCGCTCTGGACGCAGGACCTTGGAGTGCTCGACAGCGGCTGGTTCTTCGACCCGTCGTATCAGTGGGGACACTCGAGCTCCCCGGTCGTTCACGACGGCAAGGTCATCGTGCAGGCCGACGTCCAGAAGAACTCCTTCATCGCGGCCTACGACGTGAAGACCGGCAAGCAGGTGTGGAAGACGGACCGCGACGAGATCTCCACGTGGGGCACGCCGACGGTCTTCAGCGCAAATGGCAAGACCCATATCGTCACCAACGGGACGACCGTGCGGGCGTATGATCCGGCGACGGGAACGCTGACGTGGAAGCTGGGGCCGAACTCCGAAGTCACCGTCGGCACGCCGGTGGTGGGTGATGGTCTGGTCTACGTGACCGGCGGCTACCCGCCCGTCCGTCCGATCTATGCCGTGAAACCGACCGCGAGCGGCGACATCACCATGGCGAAGGACGCCACCTCCAGCGATGCGGTCGCCTGGAGCAATACCGCGGGGACCTACATCCCCACCCCGCTCTACTACGACGGGATTTTCTACACCTGTGGCAACGACGGCATCCTGACCGCCTACGACGCAAAGACCGGCACCCGGCTGTATCGGGCCCGGGTCGGGGGCGGCGGGTCCTTCTCGGCGTCCCCCATCGCTGCCGACGGCAAACTTTACTTCGCGAATGAGGATGGTGACGTGGTCGTCGTGCGAGCGGGGCCGAAGTACGAGGAGCTCGCCAAGAATCAGATGAAGGAAGTGATCATGAGCACGCCCGCGATCTCGGACGGGCTCATCGTCATCCGGACCCTCGGCCACGTGTATGGGATCGGGGGGAAATAGACTTCAGCTTCCAGCTTCCAGCTGGAAACTCCGCATCATCGAGAGATGGTGCGGTATTTTTCAAAGAGCTCCGTCTGCCGCGTTCCCTTCGGCATCTCGCGGCCGCGGATGAACACGTGTTCCGCATGGGTGTTCAATTCAAATGGATCACCGGACCAGACGACCAGATCGGCGTCCTTGCCGGGTTCGAGTGATCCGGTAGAATCGGAAACACCCCAGACCTGCGCGGGCCGGAGCGTCACGGCCCTGAGCGCCTCGTCCCGGTCCATGCCGTAGGAGATCGCGTTGCCGACCTCCTGCCGAAGCGTTCCCGCGCGGTGCGTCTCGAAGGACGAGAGCACCACGGTGACGCCCGCTTTCTGGAGACGTCCGGCGTTCTCGAGCGTTGCACCCAGCGCGTCGAAGGACGGGATATTCGTAAGAGGCTTGATGACGACAGGGACGTTCCGTCGGGCGAGTTGGTCCGCGACCATCCATCCTTCCGCGGCGCCGATCAGGATCAGCTTGAGGTTGAATTCGTCCGCCAGCCGCATTGCGGCAAGCAGATCGCTCGCGCGATTGGCCCGGATCGCCAGCGCCAGCTCGCCGAGGATGACCGGACGTAGCGCTTCAAGATCCAGCCGGCTGCGCACGTACTCGCGCCGCTGCCCGGTGTTCCACGAAACGCGGTTGCGATTGAAATCGATGGCGTCCTGAAGCACTTCCCGCAGACGCAGCATGGCCGAGGCGCGTGAGCCGCCCGCGAGTCCCGCGCCGGCTTCGCCCAGCGCCGCGATCATGGCGACAGGCGCCCGGCTGATACTGGCGGGGACCTGCTCGCCGCCAAGGTCGAAGACGGCAGCCTGCCCCTGAAGGATGTGCGTCGTGCCGCCGGGCACCACCAGCGCACGAGTCACCCCGTCCGCGCGCGTCACCGGAATCGCGGTCGACAGCGGGTTGAAGGCGTCCACGACGTTGAACGCGGCGCCGAGCCCGGAATCGGTCGTCGACTGGTCCGCCGTCCCTTCGGCCGACAGCGGAATCTCCACGATCCCGAGGTTCGTGTTGGACTCGATGAATCCCGGCGTGACGACCTTGCCGGCGCCATCGATTACCGTGGCCCCCGGGGGTACGACCACGTCCGCTCCGAGCGCGACGATCTTCCCCGCCCGGATCACCACCGTCCCGCGCTCGATCGCCGCCGCTCCCACTCCCGTCCATAAACGGGCATTCGTGATCGCGACGGGGCCTGGCCCCATTCCGCTCGGGGATCTCGTCGCCCCCAACATGTTGGGCTTTTTGGTGGTTGCAGCGGCTATATTCGCCGGGGCAGATACACGGGTTTTGACCACGGTCCTCGGATCGGGGACAGGCCCCGTCTGGCCGAGCATGAAGTCGGCGGTGGGGGTTGTGCGGAGGGCGCGGTCGTACATTTTGGCGCCGTCGATGAACACCTGATCGGCCTTGGCGTAGACGCTGAACGGATCGGCGGACCAGAGGACGACGTCGGCGTTCTTGCCAGGTTCGAGGGAGCCGGTGAGCTTGGCGATCCCGAGCGCGCGCGCCGGATTGAGGGTCACCCACTTCACCGCATCGGCAGGCCCGATCGTCATCCCGGCGCGGGATCCTGCATGCATCGCCTTGGCAGCCTCCTGATTCAGCCGCTGGATCCCGTGCGGATCGTCGGAGTGGACGATCGCGCATCCCCTCGCCTGGTTGACGAGCGCGATGTTCTCCTTGATCCCGTCATACGCCTCCAGCTTGAAGCCCCACCAGTCCGCCCACATGCTGGCGCAGATCTCGTTCTGCACGAGCAGGTCTCGGACCTTGTACGCCTCCACGGCATGATGAAAGGAGGTGATCTTGTAGCCGAACTCCTTCGACAGATTGATCATGGTCGCCATCTCGTCGCCACGGTAGCAGTGGTTGTGGACGAGGATCTCGCCGTTGAGGACACCGACAAGCGTCTCCATCTGCAGGCTCACGTCGGGGCGCTTCTCCGGATCCGAGCCGCCGTCGCGCCACTTCTTCCACTTGTCGCGGTAAGCGGTCGCCTCGGTCCACGCTTTCCGGTAGCCAGCCATGTTCGCCATGTTCGTGGACGGGGAGGAATTCCGCCCGCCGTACACGCGCTTCGGGTTTTCGCCGCAGGCCATCTTCAGCCCCGCCGGCGCCCCGGGGAACTTCATCCCCTCCGCGGTCCGCGACGGCACGTTCTTCACCGTCACACCGCGACCACCAAACAGGTTCGCGGATCCCGGCAGCAACTGCATCGCAGTCACCCCCCCCGCCAGCGCCAGCTCGAACTGCGGATCCTGCGGCCACAACGAGTGATCCGCCCAGACTTCCGCGGTGTTCGGACTCGTCGCCTCGTTGCCGTCCTGGGTCGACGCGATCCCCGGCGCAGGATAGACACCCAGATGCGAGTGCGTGTCGATGATCCCCGGAGTCACCCATCTGCCAGCCGCGTCGATGACCAGCGCATCGGACGGCGCGGTGACGTTCTGCCCCACGGCGGCAATCTTTCCGTTCTGGAGCAGGATCGATCCACGCTCGATCACCGGGCCCGCAGCCGTCAGGATGGTCGCGTTTCGAATCAGGGTCGTTTGCGAGGGGAACGCTTGATACGTCGACGCATACGGGTTACTGACAGACGCGGGCGGCTGTCGTGGCGGTGGCTGTTGTGCGACCACGACATGTTCCACGAAGAGCAGTGCGGCGAGGATGGACGTAAGGTGACGAACACGCATCGAGAAGCCTCCAGGCGCAGCCATTCTGACTCGCGCGCGCATTTGGTGCCACTGCCGAGTGACCGATGAAGGGGTCGGCGGAAGTGGCGCCGACGGTAACACAGTAGAGCTCGCCAGAGCCCCGTCCGTGCGCCCGCCCGGCACCTCTGTTGCTTCGACGAAGATCATGTTGAACTCAGGAACCCGCTTCAATGACTCTCTCGTTTCCGGCGTAGCAGGCGCCGTAGCGCTAACCGCCGTGCATCAGGCGGCACGCGCAGTGACCGACAGCGCCCCCCGAATGGACGTGGTCGGGATGCGCGCGCTGGCCCGTGGCGCCGACGCGGCAGGTCGACACACCCCGGCGACTCACCGCGGCTTGTATGGCGCCACGCTGGCCGGAGATCTCATCTGCAACAGCGCTTACTATTCGCTCGCCACGACTTACACCCGTGGCACCCTGATGGGCCTGGCCGCCGGCATCGGCGCGCTGGTCCTGCCGGAGCGGCTGGGGCTCGGCACGCCGCCGAAGAGCGAACTGCTGTCCAACCAGGTCATGACCGTCGCGTGGTACGTGGTCGGCGGTCTGGCGGCCGCCTGCACATCCATCTGGCTGGCAAACCGCCGGGCCGAGGCCACGCGGGAGTTCGTCGGCGGGTACTAGTGTCCCGTCACCGTTCGAGTCCATCGCAGGTTGAAATCGATCACTTGCGTGGACTCAGGTCGTACTCATCCTTCGGAAACAGATCGGTATTGAAATCGGTCAGCTTGCTCCGGTCGAAGTCCGGTCCGTACTGCGCGCGTTCGCCGTCGAGATACGGGCCGATGAGCCGTTCGATGTCGATGCCGGCGCGGCGGTAGTACGCGCGCACTCGAGGGTCAGCCAGGCGTGCCCCGATCGCCTCGCGATCGAGGACGATCGGCTGCCTGCTGCCCAGCATCACTCCCGGAACGCTGAGGACGTAGGGGAAGGTCCTGACAAAGGAGTTGTGGACCCGCTCGCTCGCCGTCCACGTCGCGGCGAGTCCCTAAGGCTTCAGACGTTCCCGTACGAGCCTGAAATATTCGTCGGAGTACAGGTTCCCCGAATAAGCGCTCGTGGGGCGCAGTGCATCCGCTTCAATGATGTCGAAGCTGCGGCTGGATCGCATGAGATAAGTGCGCCCGTCCCCGACGACGTGCTCGATGCGAGGATCGCGCAGGAGCCCGTGTAACCCGCCATACGGATCCCGTTTCGCCAGCGCCTGCAGCGTCTCGAGCTGTGGCCCGACGATCTCGATGCTCGTGATGCGCTCGAGTCCCGGCCGTCCGGCGACGCCGTGGACGGTATCTCCGGAACCGAGACCGATGATCGCGGCGTCGCGCGGGTCCGGATGAACGAAGGCGGGCAACGCGCCAAGCACCGTGTGAATGCCCCCGTACGGGATCTCGCTCTGTCCCACCCCGTTCACGAAGACCACTCTCTCTCCGTCGAATCCCTCCTCGGGGATCTTGATGACCGACACCCCGGAACTGTCCTCCGCGAAGATGATCCGGTCGACCGTCGTGCCGTGCAGCCGCGCCCAGAGCAGGCCGTTGCCCGGCATCCCTCGCACGACCAGGAGCACCACGATCACCGTTCCACCCACGGCGACCGCGGGGAGCGGACCAAATCGACGGCGCACGGTACCGGGTGATGTGCGAAACACACTCGCCATCGCGAGCAGCGCGAACAGGCTGCTCAGCACGGCAAGCAGCCTGAGCGTTTCGGCGGTGCCCAGCACGGCGAGCGAGATCCACCCCGTCAGCACGGTGCCCAGAATGCTGCCCACGATGTTGGCCAGCAGCAGTCCCCCAACGCGCCGTCCGACCCTGGCGAGCTCGGTCTGCACCACGCGCTGGAGCAGCGGGAATCCGCATCCGATCAGGAACGTTGGAGGAAGAATCAGCAGCAGCGGCAGCGCGATATAGAGCTTGAAAAATGTCGCTGGCCACTCGACAGGTTGCATTGCCCCGGTGGAAACAC
>JACDBQ010000717.1 GCA_013694845.1 Acidobacteriota bacterium | reverse complement strand
TTCGTTTCCTCAGCGGCGGTCGTGCGCGGGTTGTTCGCCGCCGTCTGGGCGTTCCCGGCATTCTTCCGTCGCTTCTCCAGAACGGTCGCGGACCTGGTCCCGCAAGTCATTCACTCGCACGGGATCAAGACTCACGTGCTCGGCGCCTTGCTGTCCCGCCGTGCGCCAGTCATCTGGCACATCCACGACTACGTCGGGATGCGAGCCGTCTCGTCGCGGCTGCTCCGTCTGCTCGCGCACCGATGTTCGCTGGCGATTGCGGTTTCGGAGAGCGTCGCGCAGGACGCGCGGCGTCACCTTCCCGCCCGGCTTCCACTGATCGTGGTGCACAACTCGGTCGATTGCCGCAGGTTCTCTCCGGAAGGCCGCGCACTGGACCTCGATGCGCTGTCGGAGCTGCCCCAGGCGCCTCCCGGCACCGTCCGCATCGGTCTCCCGGCGACGTTTGCACGCTGGAAGGGGCACGAGATCTTTCTGGAAGCGCTGACGCGGGTGACGTCGTCGAAGATCCGCGGCTACGTTATCGGCGGTCCGCTTTACCAGACCCATAACAGCCAGTGGTCCCGCGCAGAGCTCGAGTCGCGGGTCAAGGCGCTTGGACTCGAAGGCAGGGTCGGGTTCACCGGCCTCGTGACCGACATGCCGGCCGCCTACCGCGCGCTCGATATCGTCGTCCATGGCAGCACCAGGCCTGAACCGTTCGGCCTGGTCATCGCCGAAGCCATGGCGTGCGGACGCGCGGTCGTCGCCGCGCCAACTGGCGGGGCGGGCGAGCTGTTCGTCCACGACCGGCACGCCCTGGCAGCGGCGTCCGGGAGTGCAGTCGAAATGGCGGCCATGATCCAGCGTCTCGTCGACGATCCTGGCAGGCGCGCGGAACTGGGTGCCCGCGCGCGCGCCCACGTCGTCCAGGCCTTCGGCCGCGATCGTTTCGCAGCGAATCTCAACGTCGCCTTGTCGCGCGTCGCGACCCTCGCAGTGGCGGCGGCCCCATGAACGTGCTCCACGTGCACAGCGGCAACATGTTCGGCGGCGTCGAACGGATGCTGCAGACGCTCGCGCCCGCGACGGCAGGGCGAACGCCGATCAGCTCGAGCTTCGCGCTCTGCTTCGAAGGCCGGGTCAGTGAAACCCTGCATGCCGCAGGCGGTGAGGTGTATCCGCTCGGACCGGTGCGCGCACGGCGGATCGGCGAGATCCGGCGCGCCCGCCGGATCCTGACTGACACCCTCAGAACCGAGGAGTGGGGCGCCGCGATCGTGCATTCCGCCTGGGCGCAGGCGATCTTTGGACAGACGATTATCGGGACCGGAACGCCACTCGTCCGCTGGCTTCACGCGCCGCAGCCGGGGCCCCGCTGGCTCGAGTACTGGTCGGCGCGATCCACCCCGGCGCTGGTGCTGTGCAACAGCCGCTACACCTGTAGTGCGGTTGGAACAGGGCTCGGCGACGTGCCGCGTGCCGTCGTGTATCCGCCAGCAGCGGCCCACGCGCCACAGCGGGATGCCCGGCAGACGATCCGCAAGGCACTCGGCGCCGCCGCAGATGCCGTCGTCATCGTCATTTCCGCCAGGATGGAATCCTGGAAGGGTCACGAGCTGTTGCTGGAGAGCCTCGCGGCATTGCCCGGTGGTCGGTGGGAAGCCTGGGTCATCGGTGGCCCCCAGGGTCACTCGGAGAGGAGATACTTCAATGCGCTGGTGCAGCGGGCGGACACTGCCGGCCTGGGCGCCCGCGTTCGCTTCCTCGGTCAACGCTCCGACGTGTCGACGCTTCTCGAAGCTTCCGACATCTACTGTCAACCGAATCGCGGGCCGGAACCGTTCGGGCTCAGTTTCGTCGAGGCGCTCGCGGCTGGTCTTCCGGTGGTCACGTCCAGACTCGGCGCCGCACCGGAGATCGTCGACGACAGCTGCGGTGTGCTGGTGGACGCGGGACTGCCCGGCGCGTTGACCGAAGTCCTGAGCCAGCTCATTCAGCACGACGATCGACGACGGACCATGAGCATCGCGGCGCGCGAACGGTCGCGCCAATTCTGTGACTTGCCAGGTTCGCTGCGACACCTCGCGGTTGAACTTGGGCGAGTCTCGGTTACGGCAACCGCCCGGACATGACCACGATACTTTTCTGCGCGGGAGCATTCATCCTCTGCCTTGCGGCGGCCAACCGTTCGCTACGCTACGGACTGCTGGCCGTGCTGGCCGTTGGTTATGGCTATGGAATCCTGCGCGCGAACTTCCCCGATACCTGGACGTATCTCACATTCGACGCCGCCGTGCTGGGGCTCTACTGCGGTCAACTCTGGCGCCCGTTGACGACCGAGCAGCGGCGCCGCGCCTACGACCTGCGACTCTGGCTGGTCGTGCTGATTGCGTGGCCGACGCTCCTGTTTTTCCTGTTTCCGTCGGATTCGCCGCTGGTTGAGCTCGTCGGCCTTCGCGCGAACGTGTTCCTCCTCCCTTTCCTGCTGCTCGGCACCCGCCTGTCCGACGAGGACGTGGGCTGGCTCGCGCTCGGCCTCGCGGGCCTCAACCTGGCGGCCGTGGCGGTCGGCGTGCTGGAGTTCTTCGTCGGAATCGAGCGCTTCTACCCGGTGAACGAAGTCACCGACATCATCTACCGGAGCAAAGATCTGGTCGGGTGGACCGCGCACCGCATTCCTGCGACCTTCTCGAGCGCCCATGCGTTCGCGGGCACGCTGGTCATGACGCTGCCATTGCTGATTGGTGCGTGGGTCCAGTCGTCCAGAGCTGCCGGCTGGCAGCGGCGCCTCATCGGCCTCGCCATCATGGCGAGCCTGCTTGGCGTATTCATGGCGGCCGCCCGCACCCACATGATCGCGGCTGCGTTGCTCGTGGCGGTCGTGACCTTCTCGGGCCAGCTGCGAGGTGACCAGTGGGTCCGCTGGGTCGTCGCCGTCGGACTCGTCGGCTACGTTGTTTCCGGCGAGGAGCGTCTGCAGCGATTCACCACGCTGGGCGATACGGCCTTCATCGCCGAGCGGTGGACCGGCAGCGTGAACGAGGGCTTCTTCGACGCGTTGCGGACCTACCCGCTCGGGAATGGGCTGGCGGGAGGAGGCACCAGTGTGCCGTACTTCCTGCGCGGCAATCAGTCGCCGCTTGCCATGGAGAACGAGTACGCGCGGATCGGCATCGAGCAGGGGCTGCCGGGCCTCACCTTGTGGGTCATCTTTCTGGCATGGGTCTTTCTGCGCTGGCCGGCGCGCGACAAGGACGGCTGGGCACTCGGGCGCTTTCTCGGATGGGTCGCCTGCGCCGTGTTCTTCTTCACTGGCTTGACCGGGGTCGGGCTCTTGAGCTCCGTCCCGCAGACCGGGTTGATGCTGATCACGATCGGCTGGTTCGTGGCGGACCCCGCGGCAAGCCGCGCAGCTGTCTCGTCGCCGGCGATCAGGCCCGCGCCCCGCCGGCAGTCGATCCCGGCGGTCGCGCGCCAATCGGTCGAACCGACGGGTAACCGGTGACGCGCACCCGCCGCTTTCTCGGAGGCGTGAGCCTTGGCTATCTGTCGCTTGGGCTCGCGACCGTCGTTGGCCTGTGGCTGACCCCGTTCCTGCTCGGTCGCATCGGGACGCACGACTATGGCCTCTGGTTGATCACGACCCAGATCCTCGGGTACCTCATGCTGATGGACCTGGGCGTCGTGGCGCTCGCGCCGCGAGAGACGGCGTATGCGACGGGACGAGTCATCCAGGGCGAGCAGGACCAGGTCGCCGAAACCTTCGCGCGATTCCGCGCCATTGTCCGGTGGCAGGTGATCCCGACCGCGATCGCGTGCGCGATGGCGTGGTGGGCTGTCGCGTCGCAATGGCCGGAGCTCCGCTGGCCACTCGGGACGATCTTGACCGCATTTCTGATCGCGTTTCCGTTCCGGTTGTATCAGGCGACGCTGCAGGGCCTGCAGGACCTTCCCTATCTGGGCAAGCTGCAACTCGCGGCCTGGGTCTCCGGCTCGGCCGTCACCATAGGTCTCGTGTTCGCCAGCGCCGGCCTCGCGGCGCTGGCGGCCGGCTGGGTCGTAACCCAGGTGGTGACGGTCCTGGGCTGCGCGCTGCGTCTAAGACAGCGATACGCGACGCTCTGGAACGCGCCACCCGCTGCACCGTCGATCGGTGAGGCGCGCGAGCTGTTTGGCCGTTCAGGCTGGGTCAGCCTCTCACAGATCGGCTATGTGTTTCTCAACGGGTCCGACGTCCTGGTGCTGGGTGCGATTCTCGGACCGGCCGCGACGGTGCCGTATGCGTGCACCGCGAAGCTGATCACGGTTCTGGCGAATCATCCGCAATTGCTCATGCAGTCGGCCGCACCAGCGATGTCGGAGATGCGGACGTCAGCGTCGCGCGCGCAACTCACCCGCGTGGCGATCGCGTTGATGCGGGCCATGCTGATTCTCAGCGGCGCGGTCGCCTGCCTGGTGCTGGCCATCAACGAACCGTTCGTGGACTGGTGGGTCGGGCCGCACCAGTTTGCGGGCCCGGGGCTGACGATACTGCTTCTGGCAGGGATGCTCGTGCGTCACGTCGCCACGACGCTGATCTACGCGCTCTTTTCGTTCGGACACGAACGGAGACTGTCCTTGACGATGGTCTCAGATGGGGTCGTGGTGATCATCGTGACGGGCGTCCTCGCGTCGTTCACCACACTGGGCCTGGCGAGCGCCGCACTGGGATCGCTCGCGGGGGTGCTGCTGGTCACCCTTCCGGTCTGCGGCGTCGCGCTCGCCCGCGAGCTGGAGATCACGGTAGGGGAGCTGGCACTGTCGCTTCGGGGCTGGGCGATCCGGTTTGCTGCCGCAGCGATGATCATATCGGTCGGCGCCAGGCTGATCGATGCCGATGGGTTTGCGGCCCTGGTCATCGCCGCCATCACGGTGGCGATCGTCTACGGTGCGTTGATGTGGCCGCTCGCCCTCGAGGACCCTCTGGGCGGCTACGTGCGTTCGGTCGCAGACTCGATGGCCGGCTTCGTCGGCGCCCGGCGCGAGCCCGCGGTGGAGCCACGGGTGTGACCACCTGGCACATCATCACCGGGGAGTATCCGCCTGCGCCCGGCGGCGTCAGCGACTACAGCCATGCGGTGGCCGCTGGCCTTGCCGCTGCGGGCGATGAAGTTCACGTCTGGTGTCCGGACGCCAGGGGGACGCGCGCTGAACAGTCCTCCGTCCAGGTCCATGCGATTGCCGGGTCGTGGACCGGGCCCGATCTCGACCGGCTCGACGCCGCCCTGGACGCGATTCCCGGCGAAAAGCGGTTGCTCGTGCAGTGGGTGCCGCATGCTTACGGGCGGCGTTCGTTGAATGTGGCGTTCTGTCGGCGCATGCGCCGGCGGGCGCGCGGCGGCGACGTCCTCGATCTGATGATCCACGAGCCGGGCCTCGGCTTTCGCGAGGGTTCGCTCAAGCAGGATGTCGCAGCTGCCGCCCATCGACTGATGCTCGCGATCCTCCTGAGTGATGCCCGGCGCGTGTGGGTCGCGATCCCCGCATGGGTGGAACGGCTGCGTCCGTGGACCTTCGGTCGGCGGGACCTTTCATTCTGCTGGCTGCCGGTTCCGAGCACGATTCCGGTTGCCGAGATGAACGGTGCGGTATCGCGGCTCAAAGCGGAGGGGCTGTCCCGGCCGGATGGCGTCGTGGTCGGTCACTTCGGCACCTACTCCCGCGAGCTGCGGCGCGAGCTGCAGGGCGTGTTACCGAACCTGCTGGCGGCGCTGCCGACGATGCAGGTGCAGCTGCTCGGCCGCGACAGCGACGTCTTCGCGGCGCAGCTTCGATCGGCGCCAGGTGTTCCGGTCGCACGGGTCCGTGCGTCGGGCGAGCTGAGCGCCGAGGATCTGTCCTGTCATCTGCAGGCGTGTGACCTCCTGCTCCAGCCCTACCCCGATGGCGCAAGCAGCAGGCGCACGACGCTCATGGCGGCGCTGGCCCATGGCGTGCCGGTTGTCACGACGATCGGCCGATTGAGTGAGACGTTCTGGACCGAGTCGGACGCGATCGCTGCGGTACCGGCCGGGGACCTGCCGGCGATGGCGCGTGCGGTGTCAGAGCTCGTGCGAGCACCGGAACGGCGGCGCACGCTGGCTTCAGCCGCGCGCGGCGCCTACCAGGCGCGCTTCAGCCTGACCCACGTCATCGATGCGTTGCGCACCGATTCCTGCGGGGTGTGCTGATGGCAGCTCCGGAGCGTCTGCGGATCGCGTTCGTCGTTCACGACTACAACCGCGTCCTCGGTCACAGCCGCTATGTCGCGGAGCTGGCCGAGCGGTTCGCGGCCGACCACGACGTTCATGTCTTTGCCAACCGGTTCGAAGGGCTGCCGGCAGGAATCGTCGCCCACCGGGTGCCTGCCCTCCGCTTCTCGGCACTGTCCACGATCTTCAGCTTCGTGCTGCCGGCGTCTCTGATGGTCGGCTCGCGCTTCGACATCGTGCACGCGCAGGGTCTCACCGTGCTCAGTCCGGATGTCGTCACCGCCCATATCTCGAACGCCCGCTGGCTCGAGGGTCGGCGCCTGCTCGAAGGAAAGAATCTCTCGTGGCGCGAGCGTCTGTTCGCGACGCTGGTGATCCCGGCCGAGCGGCGTTCGCTCCGGGACGATCGGGCAACCGCGATCGCGATCTCGTCCGCGCTGCAGAACGATCTCTCCACCACCTACGGCCGTTCGGCCCGCGCGGTCGTGATCCCGCACGGTGTCGATCAGCGCCAGTTCAACCCGGCCGTCCGCAGGCGTTTTCGAGAATCGACGCGCCAGGCTCTCGGTCTCGACAGCGCCACGCCGGTCTTTCTCTACGTCGGGGATTTCAGAAAAGGACTGGAGCCTGCCATCCGCGCGCTCGCAGCAGTCCCGGGCGCTCACCTCGTAGGAATTTCACGATCGGATCCTGCGCTCTATCGCGCGATCGCCGCCGCGTCCGGCGTCGACCAGCGGGTGACCCTGCTTCCGGCGACCGACCAGATCGAGAGGTATTACGGCGCCGCGGACGTGCTCGTGCTGCCCACCCCTTACGATGCGTTCGGGATGGTCATCACCGAAGCGATGGCCTGCGGGCTGCCCGTGATCACGACCCCCCTCGCCGGTGCATCGGAGCTGCTCACTGACGGCGTGCATGGTGTGCTGGTGCGGTCCCCCAACGACGTCCAGGCGCTTGCCACGGCCATGACGTTCCTTGCCGGCGACGAGCCCGCGCGGCGCCGCATGGGCGGCGCGGCCGCAGTGCTGATGCGGGATCACACGTGGGACCGCGTCGCGGATCGCACCCTCGCTGTCTATCACGACCACGTGTCGCAGCGCACACAGCGCCGACAGGCGGGGAACTGACGCCATGCGGCTGGCCATCGTTACCC